>JBEDKY010000356.1:0-17157 GCA_041171905.1 Pseudomonadota bacterium | reverse complement strand
GCCGCGGATGCGTGCGCGCATACTCTCGCTGATTGCCAGACCGGCCGCATCGTCAGCTGACTTATTGATGCGCAGACCGGATGAGAGTTTCTCGAGGCTGTCGGTCATTTCGGCTCGGTTGTTGCCCAGTTGTCGCTGTGCAGTGATACTTTCTACGTTACTCTTAATTCTCAGTCCCATGATCTGTACTCCCTGTGTTGCATCCTCCTGCTCAGCCACTGAGCAGGTCAGAAGAAAAAGTTGTTGCAATTACGTTTCGCGGTTGCCTGATCAGCGGAGTAGCGAGAGCGCCATTTCCGGACGTTGGTTCGCTTGTGACAAGACGGCGAGGCCGGCCTGGCTGAGAATTCTGTTCTGTGTCAGTCGCGCTGTTTCTTCCGCGAAGTCGACGTCGCGGATTCGGCTTGAAGCGGCAGCCATGGTTTCTGTTCCTTGGCTGATGTTGCTGATGGCGGCTCCAAGTCGAGATTGAAGTGAGCCCAACACGGCGCGTGAAGAAGCGATGGTTTCCAAACCCTTGTCGATGGATTCAAGGTTTTTTGCGACCGTTTCGCGGTCCGAAGAAACGAGGTTGGTGTCTCTCACACCAAGTGTTTCGGCGTTGATTCCGTCGGCACTGTCGCCAAACTTCAATGTCAGCTGGTCACTTTCTGTTCCGTTATATCCAACCTGAACTTTGATTCCGTCTGGTTTATCGTTGGGGCGCAGCAGTTGAAGGCCGTTGAATTCAGTCGTATCTGCGATACGATCGATTTCCTGACTCAGCTGGTCGAATTCCTTCTGGATGTAGGCCTTTTCACGTTCACCGACCGTATCCGAGCCGGCTTGCAACGTGAGTTCACGCATACGGACCATGATGTTGCCCATTTCACTCAAACCTGATTCAGCAACCTGAACGAGTGACACGCCGTCGTTCGCGTTTCGCTTGGCCTGGTTGAGACCACGGACTTTTGCGCGGAGATTTTCGGAGATTGCAAGACCGGCTGCGTCATCTGCAGAGCGGTTGATACGAAGACCAGTCGACAACTTCTCAAAGCTGTTGCTGAGTTCGTTGTTACTGTTGGAAAGACCACGCTGAGCAACAAGTGATTCAACGTTGGTTTTAATACGAAGACCCATGGCACACTCCTCCCTGATAGTTCCGGCCGCGACTCAACCCTTGAGTCGATGCCCATCCGGTCAGCCTCACCCTTGAGACTTTCCAAATGTGTGAGCCTTTACTCAGTCCTTCTGAGTTGTTCCCTGACTCACATTTGAACTTTCGTAAGAAGAATTTGGTTCTTTAGAAAAAGTTAAATAAATTTTAAAAAATCCAATAATTGTTAAGTATTACGAATATCTGGAAATTCGAATTTCGTTTTTTGGGGCAGTCGAAGCACCTGCGGGAGGAGGGGGCGCCCTTGTGCGAGCAGAGGGGATGGAATCACTTTGTATTGAAAAAAAGCAAAAAAAATCCTCGGCTTTGCGGCCGAGGAGTAAAAACGTCTATCTCATTCTTGTATCAGAGCGATTGCTGCGCTCTGAGTCGGGAGATGCGTTCCTCAAGCGGTGGATGTGTGCTGAATGCAGCCAACAGCCCGCCACGCTTGTTGGAAATTCGGAATGCCGCGACTGACTGTGGTGCATTGTCCGCTTCCATGCTGGAAAATCCGCGGTGCAGTCTTTCAAGCGCGGCAACCATGTTGGCGCGGCCAGCCAGCCGTGCGCCACCCTCGTCTGCGCGGTACTCACGAAGACGCGAGAACCAAGCGACAGCCATCGAGCCAAGAATTCCGAGCACTATATCACATGCAAGAACGACCAGCATGTTGACCATCGCGCGGTTTTCTTCTCGAACTGTCTGCGAAACGGCGAAGCCGATGATGCGCGCAATGAACATCACAAATGCGTTCACAACACCCTGCACAAGCGTCATGGTCACCATGTCACCATTGGCGATATGGGCAACTTCGTGAGCCAGAACACCTTCCACTTCATTGCGCGACATGGAGCGCAAAAGTCCGGTACTGACGGCGACGAGCGAACGGTTGCGTGTGGGGCCTGTCGCAAAAGCATTGATGTCCGGGCTGTCGTAGATACCCACCTGTGGCATTTTGGAAAGTCCGGCTTTTTGTGCCAGCTGATAAACAGAATTGAGCAGTTCACGTTCGTGGCCGGCAGCCTGATTGGGATCAATCAGTTGAACGCCCATCGAGAACTTGGCGATAATCCGGCTTAGGCCCAAAGATATAAAAGCACCGCCGAAGCCCCAGAGAAGACAGAATCCGGCCAGAGCCCCGTAGTTGAGACCATAAGCAGTTATGTAGCGGTTGAGTCCCAGCAACGACGTCGCTATCGATATTGTGATCATTACTAGGATGTTGACGGCGAAAAACCAAAAAAAGCGTTTGAAGAGTTGCATTGAGTTCCCTCCCATTTGGGCGTCAGTCCGAGGCGGAAAATGGCATATCCGACCGCGTTTTTACGCACCTTCTACAATCTGTATCTTATTTAAAAAATGTCAATGGCATTAGTCTGCAAACGACTGAATTCGATATACTTTCTCGCCCAGCGGATGAACCGGACGGCCGGAATGTTGAGAGTCCACAACCACATGCAGTGCCGACGGCTCACATTGCACCATGCCACGAATATTGACGTACTCGTTTTCAAAATTTCCGACGACTTTGTGTTTTAACGTCACAGCTCTGAAAGCTTCTTCCTTAAAGACAGCGTCATCAGTCACGGTATTGATCTTCAGCAGGAGTTCACTGCCTTCGAGTGGAAAACCGAATTTTTCAAGCTGACGGATTGTGCCGGTGCTCATGACTTTCTGGCTTCGTCCTGTCAGATAGATGATTTTCAGACCGAGTTTTTTGCAGAACCAGACAAACTCAGCCGCACCCGTATAAACTTGGTCAAATTCGACGAGTGATTCACCGTCGAAAAACTTGCGTCTCCAAAACCTCTCAGCCGCCAGCAGAACTTCCATGACGTCGGGGCTGCGTAAGTCGAGGCCGGCGTTTTCAAATGCATGGCCGAGACTGTAACCGATATGGTTGAAATTAATGCCTTCCACGCGTTTGATGATTGATTTCGGAAAATGCTGACTTTCGCTGAGCTCAAGCCATGTTTTGAGAATACCGAGCGTCCGGTGGCCAACGTCGAAGAGTGTTCCGTCGAGGTCAAAAATAATCGCACCATGTTCGTTGTCGGCGAGCCGGTTGACCTTCTCTGCGATGAAAGCTCGGAGAGATGAACTGACCGTGTCTTCAATCCACCAGTCAGCAGGTTCACTTCGATAAGTGCGGGAGCGGGGATGCGGGTGAGGTGGATGGGCGTAAACACCTGTCGTGCTCCAGTCGCGCACGAGGTCATGCGCGACGCGCCGGACGACCGTGATTGCATCTTCAAATCCCCGCAAATATTCGTCGGTGGGCTTGTGAGTTCCCTCGGACAATTCACCAAGTGCCTGCGTATGTTCTGAAAGTTTATTTTGCAGGTCGACTATAAATTGATTGATATCCATGTCTGCCTCATGAAAACGATTTGATGGCATGGGTACGGATGATCCGCGCTCCCCAGCCGATACAGGCTTGTTCCCAATGTAGGCTCTGCTGATCGCGCCAGAGCTCCTCATCGGCGGGTGATGCAAAAGCAATTGACTCCACGTCTCTTTCAGCCAACTTTTTCAGAAAACTTTTGCGCGACAGACCAATCAAAATTGGTGCATCAAGTTCCTGCAATCGTGCAAACGATTCTTTTGTCAACAAAGATAAGTTGTGTTCGAGGGTCTTTCCAAAACCGATGCCGGGATCAACTGCGCACCATTTGACTCCATGTGATTTTGCAAATTGCAGACGGTCGCGCAAAAAAGCACTGATCTCGCCAATACAGTCATCGTATCGAGGTGCGATCTGCATGGACTGAGGATTGCCTTGCATATGCATGAGAATGAGTCCCAAATCGTAGCGGGCGGCTATGTGTGCGGTTGTCCAAGTCGCCTCGCGATCGCTGTCGCTCTCGAATGCGACTTTACTGATGTGTACCTGCGATGCGTTGACGTCATTGATGATGTCTATGAGTCCTTCGTCAGCAGCCCTGAATGCAACTTCAGGCGCATATGTGTCGAGGCTGATAAGTATTTCCTCAGGCAAAGCACGCCGTAATTCCCTCAGGGTTTCGTGCACTCGCTGCCACTCGGTGTGATGGTCGACAGGTGCAGCTCCGGGTCGCGTGCTGACGGCGCCGACGTCAATAATGCATGCCCCGTGCGAAACTAGTTTCAATGAATGTTCAACAGCTGCGTGCGCCGAGCAGTAACGGCCTCCGTCAGAGAAGCTGTCGGGTGTCAGGTTGAGGATACCCATCTGAACAACTCGTACGGTGCTCAAAAGATTCGCGCATTTTTCTGAACCGGAAGCAGAACTAATCATGCGCTCGGTGCGGGAGTGGGTTCACCTGCCGAGAGTCCCGAGTCGGTCGACGTGCTGGTTGTCTGCGAAGCGGCACTTGCATTAGCCGCTTCGATGCTCGTCTGGGCGGCGGCAGCTTTGCTCTGCTGCATTCTGCGCACGTCTTCGAGAGTTGCACCATCGACGACAGCATGAAACTCATCTGCATCGAGTGTTTCCGCCTCAACAAGAATTTGCGCGCAACGCTCGAAAACATCCATGTGGTCGATGAGTGTCTGCTTGGCGATTTCGTATTGACCGTTGATGAGTTTTGCAACTTCAACATCAATTTCATGGGCAAGCGACTCCGAGTAGTTGCGGCTTTCACCCCAGTCGCGGCCGAGGAACGGATTTTCGCTCTTGTGTCCGAAATTGATAGGCCCGAGGCGGCTCATGCCGTATTGGCAAACCATTGCACGGGCGAGATTCGTCGCCTGCTGAATGTCGTTTGATGCACCGGTTGTGAATTTGCCGAATTTGATATCTTCGGCTGCGCGCCCGCCCATGCCCTTTGCGATTTCGGTCATCAAATCTTCTTTTGAAGAGCTGTAGATGTCTTCCTTTGGAAGAAAAGCAGTCACACCAAGCGCAGGGCCGCGTGGAATGATTGTAACTTTGTGAACGTCGGAGCGAGATTTGAGATAGTAAGCAACCAGCGCGTGTCCAGTTTCGTGATACGCAGTCATGACAAGTGTTTCTTTGTTCATGACCATGCTCTTGCGTTCTGGTCCCATGAGGATTTTGTCTTTGGCTTCCTCAAAATGCGATGCCGTGACTCTTTTGGCGTTGGCACGCGCAGCCATAAGCGCAGCCTCGTTGACGAGGTTTTCAAGATCGGCACCCGAAAATCCGGGGGTACCGAGAGCAATCTTCTCGAGATTGACGTCGTCTGAGGCCTTCACTCTCTTGATGTAGACTTTGAGAATTTCATTGCGGCCGCGAACATCCGGGAGGTTGACGATAACTCTTCTGTCGAAACGTCCTGGTCGCAGCAGCGCAGGATCAAGCACATCTGGACGGTTGGTGGCCGCTATGACGATAATCGCGTCATTGGCTTCGAATCCGTCCATTTCGACGAGCAGCTGGTTGAGTGTTTGTTCGCGTTCGTCGTGTCCGCCTCCTACGCCCGCTCCGCGGTGACGGCCGACAGCGTCGATTTCGTCGATGAACACGATGCACGGCGCGTTCTTTTTGGCATTTTCAAACAAATCGCGGACGCGTGACGCTCCCACACCCACGAACATCTCCACAAAATCCGAGCCGCTGATGTGAAAAAACGGCACTCCCGCCTCGCCTGCAATAGCCCGCGCAAGAAGTGTTTTTCCTGTACCGGGCGAGCCCATCATCAGGACACCCTTTGGAATCCGCGCGCCGATCTCCTGAAAGCGTTTGTGGTCCTTGAGGAATGCAACGATCTCAGAACATTCCTGTTTGGCTTCCTCGACACCGGCAACGTCTTTGAACGTCACACGTGTGGCGCTCTCGGGCATCATCTTTGCCCGGCTCTTGCCGAACGAAAGAGCCTTTCCACCTGCTCCCTGCATGTTGCGCAGAAACAAGAACATCAGGCCGATGATGATAATGAGCGGAATCCATGTGCTCAGAACGCCCCACCATGCCTGACCGTCTTCGGAGCGTTTGTAGTTGATTTTGATCTGCTTTTCCGTGAGTTTGTCGCGCATATCTTTGCGCAGATTCTCGTCGAACTGAGCAAACGTTGTGACTGTGTTGCCGTTGCGGAGTCGCGCAGAGTATTCGTCGCCGCGCAATGGATCGCCGCGCACTTCGACGTCGCCCACGATCTTCAGAGGATCGGTTGCAGGCTTGTCGACGTACTCGAGGAACGTTGAGTAGCTCACCGATTCTTCCGTTTGTCCTTTGCTGACAAACTTAAATGCCAGAATGATGAGGGCAAAGACACCCGCCCAGATAACGATGTCCTTCAGCCACGATTGCTTCATCACCAAACTCCTTCAGCGGCCCGCACTGCAGTCAGCGCTCAGAATGTGAACACTCAGTGTGTATCGTAACTTCTCAAAGTCAACCAGTGATTGTCCTGCTGATGCCCAATGTCAAAGCTTTCCTTTCACAGTACCGGACGATTCAGCAAACTATCCCTGAGTTACCTTAAGTTCTAAATGCTTGTGTGTCAGATGCAGCCACACCGACTCCGACAGTGCAAATTTGTACTGCCTTGGAATCTGCGGCGAACTAAGACATTTGTTGATGTGATCGAGAATATTGGTGAGGAACCGGCGGCTCGGATGTGGCAAATGTGCTGGAATATGCCGTGTGATGAAGCGGTGGAGATCGTTCTCCGTCATCAACGGGTTGAGTAACAGCCTCAGTTCGCCGAAGTCTCCGTCGGTTTTTTCCTGCACAGCCTCATCAATAGGCATGACCGCGGTCATGCCGACATCTGCAGAGAGATTCCAAAGGTGTTCGATAAATTGTGGATTGAGCGCCTCGAGTTCCCTCATCACGATATTGCGCAACCGGTTCCGCGTGTAGTGAAGCTCGGCATTCGACGAATCCTCTCTATGCGGCCATGATTTGTTTGCGATATATTTGTCCGATTGCGCGGCGCTGAGCCAGAGGAGTGGTCGCAAAAGTTTCTCTTTGTCGTTCCATGGGGTCAGACCCAGGAGTCCCCGCTTGCCACAGCCGCGGGTGAGATTGTGCAAGACAGTCTCGGCATGATCGCGTCTGTGGTGGGCAGTTGCGATCAGCCAGTCGTCCGTTCCCCAGTGTTGGCCTTGCCCTTCGGCGAAACTGCGCACGGAAAAATATCGCCAGTGTCGTGCAAGTTCCTGAAAGTTCTCTCCGTTTTCAACTCGCTGGGTGAGCTCCGCGGGCCATTGCCAAACTTTTAAGGGGGCGCCTGATTTCCGCACGAGGTCGATGCAAAGTTCCTCGTCTCCGTCGGATTCTGCGCCGCGTTGATGGTGGTTGAAGTGGTGAACGAACAACCGGAAGGAAACTTTGCTCCAGTCTCTCGGTAGATTTTGGATTGCAGATAGAAGTTGAAGCAGCGCAACGCTGTCTTTTCCGCCGGAAACGAGCACGTGAACAGCGCAGATGCCGCGTGTGAGTTGTGGAATCATCCGTAGCTGTTGAAGAATTTCGAATTCCGTCCGTTCGAGGCGCATTGCCTTTCAACCCCGCCTGAGCTAAAACCGCCCGACTCTTTTGTCCTGTCAAAACGAACTCTGACGCGGAGATAACCCTCATGGTCATGACCATCAAAAGCCGCTCTCTGACCGCACTTACCGTTTTTATGCTCGGTCTTGCAACTTTTGAACAGCCTGCGAACGCCGATTCCAAGCAGGTTCTCATCTATGGCCGCGGTGGAGATTCCGTTTCACTCGATCCCGCCAAGGAAACCGACGGCGAGAGTCTGAACGTTTGCGACAATATTTTCGACACGCTCGTTCAATTTAAAGATGGAACCACTGAAATCGAACCCGCGCTCGCGCAGAGCTGGGAGGTTAGCTCCGACGGACTCCGCTACACATTCCGTTTGCGGCCGAACGTGAGTTTTCATGACGGCACACCGATGAATGCCGAGGCTGTCGTCTACAGTCTGATGCGTCAGCATGATCCCAAACATGAGGCGTACAAGTACGCTCAAGTTTGGTCATATTGGCAGGACATGGGAATGGACAAGCTCGTGTCCGCCATCGATGCCGTCGACGACAAAACGGTTCGAATGACGCTGCGCACACCCAGCGCGCCGTTCCTTGCAAATCTTGCGATGAGTTTCGCATCCGTCGTGAGCCCGACCGCAGTCCGCAAGTTCAAGGCTGAGTTTGCCCGCAATCCTGTGGGAACGGGCCCGTTCAAATTTGTCAGCTGGACCAAGAATGAGAAAATAGTGTTGGACGCCAACAAAGGCTTCTGGGCAGGCCAACCCAAGCTTGCGCGTGTTATTTTCCGTGCTTATCCGGATGCCGCAACGCGCTTGAATGCGTTTTTGGCCAAAGAAATTCACATGATGAATCTGCCGACGCCCGATCAGGTGAACACAATTCGCCAGAAACGCCCTGAAGCAAAGATAACCGAAGAACCTGCCATGAACGTTGCGTATCTTGCCTTCAACACCGGCAAGGGACCCTTCTCCAATCCAAAAGTGCGCCGTGCCCTGAATATGGCAGTCAACAAAGAAGCCATTATCAAAGGGGTTTATGCAGGCATGGGTATTCCTGCAGTCAATCCGATTCCGCCCTCCCTCTGGGGTTACAACTCTTCGATCACTGCATACCAGTTCAACCAAACCAAGGCGCGCCAACTGTTGGCTGAAGCCGGTTATCCAAATGGATTTGAATCTGAACTCTATTTTCCGCCCGTGTCGCGTCCATATATGCCCGATGCAAAAAGAGTCGCCGAAGCGATTCAGGCTGATTTCAAGTCGGTCGGCGTAAAGGTTCAACTCACGACACACGAATGGGCCGTCTATTTGGACAAAACGAAAAAGGGCGAGCATCCGATGGCATTGCTCGGTTGGACAGGAGACAACGGTGATCCTGACAACTTTCTCAGCGTGCTGCTGAGCGGCGACAACGCCAAGGCTCCGGCATCAAACATTGCCTTCTATGACAATGCCAAAGTCACGCAGATTCTCCGAGACGCGCAAAAAGTCACCGTGCAGAAGAAGCGTGCTGAGATGTACAAGCAAGCTCAGCAGCTGATTCATCAGGACGCGCCATGGATTCCGCTCGCACATTCACGCGTGGCGATGCCGATGGATCCTCGTGTGCAGGGTTTCATTCTGCAGCCCAATGGCTCGCGCCGTTTTTTCAAGGTCAGTCTGAACGCTAAGTGAGTCCTAATGTTCGCACGTCAAGCCCTGCGCAGATTTGCGCAGTCCGTACCCGTTCTGCTCTTTTTGACGCTGTTGTTGTTTTGGGCGCTTAAGCTCATTCCGGGAGATATTGCTCTCGTGATGGCTGGCGAGCGTGCGACTCCCGAGCGTGTTGCTTACATTCGAGCATCGCTGCGCTTGGATGATCCGTGGTGGGTTCAGTACGGCCTGTATCTTAAAAGGCTCGTACTCGAAGGCGACCTCGGCCACAGTTTATTTCACGACCAGGCAATATCGAACTTGTTTGCCACAGCTATTCCCGCAACAGTAGAACTAGCTTCTGCGGCATTGCTGATAGCTATACCTGTCGGACTTTTTTTGGGTGTTGTGTCTGCAGTTGCCAGGCGTACGTGGTGGGACAGGGTTGCGAGTTTCATTTCTCTCACAGGTGTCAGCATGCCGATCTTCTGGCTTGCATTGCTGCTGATGTGGTTTTTTAGTCTGAATTTGGGATGGCTTCCGACTTCCGGACGATTGTCGGACGAAGTGGTCTTTGATTCAGCCACCGACTCTCTATTTAGAATGTACACCGTCGATGGAATTTGGCTTGGCGTCACCGGCGGGGGCTGGGACGTGTTTTTATCTGCGCTGCGTTACCTGACATTGCCTGCAATTGCGCTTTCGACGATTCCGATGGCACATATTTGCCGGATGACCCGCTCGGCGATGCTCGACGTCTTGCAGCAAGATTATATCCGCACAGCTCGTGCAAAAGGTGTTCCGCAGTTCAAAGTTGTTCTCAAACACGCAGCGAGAAATGCGGCTCTGCCTGTTGTCACCGTACTCTTTTTGCAAGCCGGCGCGCTTTTTGGTGGGGCGGTGATTACCGAGACAATGTTCGCATGGCCAGGCTTGGGTAAACTGCTGGTGGAGAGCATCAGCAGCCGTGATTTTCCGATGGTTCAGTCGGGTACCTTGTTTGTCGGTGCTGTATTTGTTTTGTTCAATTTGCTGGGAGACCTGACCGTGGGTTGGTTGGATCCGCGCACAAAGCAGGGACGTTCTGGCGGAGGAGCAAATTGATGACGACCGCTCGCCCGACAGTCTGGCGCAGTTTGCTCCGTGAAATTCGTGGGAACCGCAGCGCACAGTGGGCAGTTGCTGTTTTATTTTTTCTGATTGTCTGTTCATTGGGTGCGCCTTGGTTGGCTCAGCATGATCCTCTGACTCTCAATTTGGAATCAGCCCGATTCGTTCCTCCGTTCTTTTCTGAAGGCGGCAGCTTGCAGCATCCCTTTGGCACCGATGGTTCGGGGCGGGATGTATTCTCGCGGGTTCTGCATGGCGGGCGCATCTCTTTGGTTCTTGGTTTTTTGCCGGTCGCGCTGGGAGCAGGTTTGGGAGTTCCGCTTGGCCTGTTATCTGGTTATCTGGGAGGCCGTACAGATGAATTTCTGATGCGGCTTAACGACTGTCTTCTGGCTTTTCCCGCGATCCTCTTGGCTCTTATCCTTGTCGCTTTCCTCGGACAGGGGATTGTAAACCTGATGATTGCCGTCGGAATGGCTTACGCTCCGACTTTCGCCCGTGTGGCGCGCAGCGCAACCTTAGGAGAGCGCAGCAAGGAGTACGTCACCTCTGCTCATGCCAATGGAGCCTCGCTGACGCGCATTTTATTCAAGCACGTCTTGCCCAATATTTTGAATTCCGTTGTTGTGGTTGCAACGATGAGTTTTGCCAGTGCGCTACTTGAATCGGCCGGGCTTAGTTTCCTCGGGTTGGGTGTCCGGCCTCCGACACCCGAGTGGGGTGCGATGCTGGCTGAGGGTAAGGCCGACTTTTATCAGGCTTGGTGGACTCTGGTTTTCCCGGGGGCGGCAATTTTCCTTACCGTTTTCTGTCTCAACGTGTTAGGCGACAGCCTGCGGGACGCTCTCGATCCGCGTTCAAGCCGCGGTTGAACAGGGGAATTAAAGTTATGTCGATGAAACTGGCGCACAGATGGTCCGCATTCGGAACGAGTATTTTCACCGAGATGACCCAGCTCGCGAACGCAAATCAGGCTGTTAATCTTGCGCAGGGCTTTCCTGATTTTCCAGGACCCGAGGAAGTACTTCGGCAAGTCGCTCACGAAACGTTGCACTGTCATAATCAGTACGCCCCGGCGATCGGTGAGGCGTCGTTGCGCAAAGCTGTGAGTGCTCTGGTGCTTGCGCGCACCGGAGTCGAGTATTGCCCTGATCAAGAGGTGACCGTCACCACAGGTGCGACAGAGGCGATATATTCTGTCATCAATGCATTCGTAAATCCGGGCGACCGAGTCGTGGTTTTCGAACCTTGCTACGACAGCTATGCGCAGGCCATTGCAAATGCAGGTGGTGTTTTGGTGCCGGTGCGTCTGCACGCTCCCGACACTCCGGCCGGAGTCTCTGCGCGCGGCTGGGCGGTCGACTGGGATGAGTTCAAAGTCGCGACGTCCACCGGTTTTGCACTGATGATTCTCAACACACCTCACAATCCAACCGGCAAAGTTTTCACACCCGCAGAACTCGAAAAAATTTGTGAAGCGGTTCGCGAGCACGATGCTGTTTTGATGTCAGACGAGGTTTATGAATACCTTGTCTACTCAGAAGCTGGTGCAACCTCGCCCGTATCCATGCCCGATATGCGTTCAAGAGTGGTGCGGATCAGTTCGTCTGCAAAGACGTTTGGTTTTACCGGCTTTAAGGTTGGTTGGGTGACGGCTCCCGCGAACCTGACCCGCGATGTGCGTCTTGTTCATCAGGGCGTTGTCTTTTGTACTAACCCCGCAACTCAACGCGGGCTTGCAACAATGATCGCTCAGGATGACTGGGTGGGTGACTACCTTAAAACACTTCCCGCTATTTATGGCGCAAAGCAAAACTTTCTCGAGGACAGTTTGCGCAAGGCAGGGTTTCGCGTGCAAAGAGCGCAGGGTAGCTACTTTCTGATGGGTGGCTACGATGCTCATGTGGAGGGTGCTGCCGTCCATGATGTTGAATTTGCAAAGCGATTGATTGCTGAGGCCCGCGTTGCGGCAATTCCTCCGTCAGTCTTCTATTATGGAAGTCAGCCGCCGCGCAGGCTCAACTGGCTGCGTTTTGCATTTTGCAAGTCGGACCAAACCCTCAGGAACGCAGCAGAGCGGTTGGATGATTGGGCGCGTCAACGCTCGTCCAAAGTTTGAACGCTGCGCGCGCCTGAATTTCAAAGAGCAAGTCGCCATTGAGAACATCCCAGCCGAGCTGTCGTGCAGTGGAGTGCCACGTTTGCGTTCCATAGCTCACGCAGAATAATTTTCGTTGTTGCCATCGTCCGGTGTTGCTGAGTGTGTGAAGTGTATTGTGAATTGTCGTTTCGGCCTCAGCATTCGTGCCACCGGGAAGAGTGTTGATGCAAAGCAGGCGTCGATTTGCGGGCAAACCGTCGGCGATAGACTTCAGCGAAGTGGCGTCGTTTAAATTAAAGTGACTGAAACTGTTGAGTTTAAACTCAGGAAGTACGTCGACTGGGCGATTGTCTCTTCCGCCAATCAGTGCATCGAACTCGACCCCCGTGAATGCGGTAAAATCCTCGGCAGCGCGCAAGACTGTTCTCGCCATCGCTCCGCGTCCCAGAATGATGAGGTCTACAATCGATGAATCTGGACCTTTTGAGCTCATGATTTTTTGAATCGATTCCGAACATCCCAGCAGGTCGGTATTGGTGAGATGCCACGAGGCAGCCGAAGAATCTTTTCTCCGGTAGAGAGTGTTGGCGGCTCCGCAGCGCAGTGCTGCCGAATCCGCGCTGACCCCGTCGAGTTGTAGTGCAGTTGTTTTGAAGGGATTGGTGATATTTCCGCCCGCGAAGTGCTGCGAGCGCATCAGACTCTGGGCGAGTGAAATAAATTCCGTCTCGCTGCTAGTCGACAATGCGTTGTAGTGGAGGTTGAGTTTGCTGAGCTGAGCCCATCGGTTGTGTGTGGCCGGCGAAGGCGACCGGCTCAGGTCTTTTCCAAGCAGCACAAGCAGCTGCGTATTGCCGTCCGTTGACGATGTGACTCCTGGATCGTTCATCTAGCTCACCGGTTCATCCATCAGGAACGTGATGTAGTTTTTGAGCGGCTCATCAGGTCCGGCGGCTCCCTGCGGAAAAACAAATTTACAGCCTGCACTCTCCACTCCGCCGTGTTTTCCCTTGTCGTGCCGCGACCACACAACTCTGCATGCAACAATAAGATTTTCTTTGGGAAAGTCAGGTAGTGAACCGAGTTGGAGAAGAAGCACTGCTCCTTTCTTCAGTGGCGTGGGCGAGACAAACGCGCAGCCGCCGACGCTCAACGACACCAGTGTCAGGGACTGACTTTTCATGAGGAGAATACCCTGCAGAAGGGCCGGACTTGAGAGTTGTCCTGCGAGGTATCTGCTGGATTCTTCGCTGTCGAGAAGCGCTGTCTGGATTTTGAAGAACAGTCCGTCGACCCGTCCGAATTGTCTCTGCCATGAATGTATGGAGTCGGACTTTTCTCTCGGCCAAAGGGTCGCCATAAGGAAAAGGACGAGAACGAAAGCGACGAGAGCGATTGCGAGCAGAGTCGGAAAAGAGCCGTCGGCGGAGTTTCCAGAATTCATATTTGTTCGCGCCTGAAGCTCAAAACTCTGCGATCCGAGTTGTGCGATGAGAGGTGAAAAAGTTGTGTGTTGTGTCAAAAAGTTCACCAGAAGCTCCAAAAAAGTGACGTGCTAAAAAAAGCTGAACTTCGACTCAAGTTATACTGAGACATGACGAACAATTGGTATCGCATGAATGTGCGGTGCTCTGCGTCGGGAAGACGCTGTCGCTGGTCACGTCGGGAGACGTTGCGGTCGAGTGAATTGGTTTCACAATTCAGGCGTGGGGACACAAGCTTTGTCTCCGAGCGTCGCAGTCTGAAGAAGGGAACGTCTAAATGACAGTTGAAACTAAAGCTGAAGTATCGCACGCAAAACCGAAGCGTGCAAAGAAGAAGAAGACAGTCCGCGCAGCCAAGAAAAAAGTAGGCGGCAAGGCTAAGAAGAAGGTTGCTGCCAAGGCTAAGAAGCCAGCTGCAAAGAAGAAGGCTAAGAAGGCTACTGCCAAGAAAGCTACCGCTAAGAAGGCTGCTGCGAAGAAGCCAGCTAAGCGCAAGGCTAAGAAGGCTACAGCTAAGAAGGCTGTTGCCAAGAAGCCAGCTGCCAAGAAGAAGGCTAAGAAAGCTACAGCTAAGAAGGCTGCTGCTAAGAAGCCAGCTGCCAAGAAAAAGGCAAAGAAGGCTAAGAAGCCTGCAGCTCGCAAGGCTCGCAAGGTTGTGGCGAAAGTCACTCCCCTGCACAAGGCAGGCTAAGCCAGCCGTTCATCATTCGATGAGCCGACCCGCCCGATGGGCGGGTTTTTTTTTAATCTGATTAGCGAGTGCGGGTGAGTTTTTCGGAGCTGATGGCGGGAGTTTCACCGGTGTGAACTTTTTCTGCTCTGACCTTGATGTCGTTTGTGAGCTGCGCAATCAGTTCGGAGGACAGGCTGACGATGTCCTTGTCTTTCAACCCTTGAAGGCGCAGGTCGCGGAAAAGATTTTCTGCGAGAACCTTGTTGTTGAGGGGTTGAGTGCTCTGTGCAGCCTGCTGTCGGATGGCGTTCAGTGTGTTCACGAGTGTTTCCATCGTTTTCTCTCCTGTGACAGTGCGTTCGATTTCCAAACAATTGAAGCAAAGACCGTGCCAGTTTAAAACTCAGGCGTCATGTCCCATGATTTGGAACATCCGTTGCAATTGTATGGAGAAGAGGGGATAGCTGGTGTCTCAGGAATGCATCACTTCGATGAGTGAATGTCTCATTTTGGAGACGATATGGAATTAGCAACTCTCTCTCAAATGGCGAGAGCTTCCGGATTGCACACGCTTGATGGCAAGGTGTTCGTTCCTAATTTTGAATTCCCTGTTGTTGGCGAGCGAGATGCTGACAGCGCGCCCGCTCCTGAGGCTTTGTTTTGTGACAAGGAGGGTGGGCGACCCGCCGACCTGACTGCGCTCTACTTTACCTTGCCTGACTGTGAGAATTGCCGGGCTGGTGCTCGCACGCTCGAGCGACTGCAGGAGGCTCATCCTCCTGTTTTGGGTGCTTCAGCACCTACGGTGTGCGCGCGCATTGTTGTCAGTGACTGGCCAACGCTTCCTGAGTTGGGATTGGAGTACCGGGCGACGGGTTTGAAGAAGATGAAGGGCATCGTCTGGGATCCGCAAGGGGTTCTGAGTGAGCGTTTGGCCGTAGTCGCCCATCCGGCTTTTTTTCTGCTCGACCGTGAGGGGCAGTTGCTCGCGTATCAGAACGGGCCAGTGGAGTTCGCTTCAGCTGGATTTGAAGTTTTCTGGAACAATCTGCTGGGGGATGTGCGCAAGGCTGTTCAGGATGGTGATTTTTTCACAGCGGGCTCGATATTTAATAGAGAAAGAAATTATTTGTCAAGCCAACCAGTCAGTTTTTTGGATCAAGGCCCGCTTTCCGCTGTCTGGCTGGTAGGACTCCTGCTGCTCTGCTACCATTTAATCAGGTTTTTCCTGCGACTTCGAAAGAATTTTACTGGGTCTCAAAATTGATCTTGACCCAGCGCGCCTGTCGTAGAATGAAGGGGGTACTGAAAAACCTGTGATGGTCCGGCATTCTTCTTTGGGAGGAATGCTAGGCATGCGTACTGAAGCGCAGACTGAGGAGAGCACATGGATATGCATGAGTTGATTCGGCAGATGGAACGTGCAGAGCGGATTTGGCCCGATGATCGCCCGTGGGCAATTCAGATTCTCGCCGGCTACCTTCACGTTTCTCCGGCGGAACTCTTGTCTCTGTTTCGCCAAATCAACCCCACTCTCGAAACAGAGCGCGATCAGGTTCTTCCTGAAGACCTGCGTTTGCTGCGCGCCCATTGCGAGAGAATTCTCGAAAAGCATTCTTCCGAGAGCCTCGAAGACAAACGCAAGGAACAAGCTAAGGCCCGCAAGACGATTCAAACTCTCCTGCCCAAGATTTCCGAGCTGATGGCCTCCAAAGACAACACGCGTGCATTGAATACCTACATCTACATGCTGGGCGAGACGGGCGAAGTTGCGACTCCCGAAGAGAAGGCGCAGTGGTACGAAGAAATGGGACGTCTCAGTCTCAAGGTGAAGCGTCACCCGAATGAAGCTGCGCGTTATTTCCGCTCGGCCGTTAATGCTCTGAGTCTGCTTGAAGATGCAGAGGGAATTCAGGACCTGCTCGAAACCTACGACGAAGAGTTCCAGGGCGACGAAGCTCGCAAGTCTTGGGAACTGGTTGTTGCAACCGGAAAAGAGTCTCTTGCGAAGCTGACCTACTCGCTTTGAGGCGAGTTCCGTCAGACGATTGGGAGCGCTGCAGGAATTGCACCGCCCGCTGAATCACTAAAGCCGAAAACCCCACCGAGGACTTCTGTGGGGTTTTTTCATGCCTGACGTTTTTCGGCAGAAAATAGAGAGAGGGCAGCTCGTTTGTCGGGCGTTCACTCATGCGTTTGCAATCGCGACCGCGCTCGCACCGGCGTTGTCCGCATTCGCCAATGAAGCTACACCTGCGGCGCCACAATCGGCCGCTTCTACTGCGACGCAAAGTCAGGGCGAGCAAGTGAAGAGCTTCAATGAAGTCCTGCAAGATCTGGTCAATGAGTTTTCTTTCGATTTACGTGCCAAAGCTCTTAATTCTTTGCGAAACGTTGCGATCAGGCGTGTTGCCTTGGGTGAGGGAATTCCGCGCACGTACGAGAGTTATCTTGAGACGCAAATATCCGATGCATTCCGTAAGCACAGCGGCACCAAAGTTTTGCAGTGCACCAACTGTCGGGTGCGACGAACGGTCGTCGAGAACGGACGTCTGGTGATGACCACGCCCATAAAC
>JBEDKY010000355.1:0-11314 GCA_041171905.1 Pseudomonadota bacterium | reverse complement strand
CCTTCGTTGCCATCTCCCGACCGAAGTTCAACATCTTCTTTGCAGTCGAACCGACTTCAAGCAATGCAGCCGTCATCAATGAAGGCATCAGCACCATGATCTTCCAATCCAGCGGCGATTTAAGGCTCGCATCTTTGGTCATGATTCCAATCAGATCTTTAACGTTGACCCAGCCATGAATACCGAAAGCTGCAACCACAAGCGCAATTCGAGTGACGACCAGGGCGACGCTTAATCGACTGTAGCTCTCCGGATTGCTCACCTTTGATTCTGCTGTAGGCGGATTCTTTATTCGCTCATAAACCCCATAAAAAAGTACGCAAAATGAGGCCGCAATCGACAGCGAGTCGCCCCACAGATCGCTCGTAGTCGAGAAACTCGGGTCCACCTTGTCGCCCAATGCGAAAAGACCGCCCATGATAAGAACGAACATCCAGCGATGGGCAAGTTTGATGCGCCGGACGTTGAGATCGACGATGGTTGCCGTGAAGAGAACTAAAAATGCGAATCCAAATCCGCACGACATCTGATATAGATAATGTTCTATCGTGCTGAGCTGAATGCCGCCGTCCGTTTTGAATCCGAGATAGTCGTGCATTGCGCGTGATGCGCCGTACATAGCCAGATAAGACATCACAACAGAGTGGTCGAGTACGATGGCGATGGCCGCAAGCACGACAGGAATACCAATCTGAAACTGACGTGTCAGGTTGGCGGCTTCCTTCTGCATCCAAATCAAACCGGAATAATCACGAACCTTTTCCGGACGGGAGAGCACAGCGGGCACATCTGCAGGTCCAAAGAATGTCAGCGATTCATATGGCCTCAGGCGCAATTCAATGCGCCGCGTGCGGAGCAGTTCCTCGCGGGTAAAACTAAACGTCGTGTCGGCTGCAAATCCAAATTGTTTGACAAAACCTTCGGCAGTGCGGACGTATGTGCCGCGGTGCACATTGCGCGGAAGAATGAGAACATATTGGGGCTTTTGGCTGATCCACTCGACGTCTTTGTCATCCAAGTCAAAAATGACTTTGACCCAGTTGGCTTTGCTGGGTTTGCCCAACGAGTCTTTGAGGTCGGGAATCCGGGTTGAATTGGCGAGGAATGAACTCAGCTGTGCATCGAGTGCGGGCTCGGTGAAACACTCTGAATCAAGCCTCTCCGGCTTTACCTCCTTTGGACTGTTGCAGTGGTAAAAGTTCACCGTAATGTTTTCAAGACTCAAAATTTGACCCGCGTCCTTGAGCGACTCTCTGGTCGCCGCGGCATCATTTCGAACACGCTGTTCGTTGAAGAGTCGGATGAACATCCAAAGACACAGACCCAACGCGAAATACAGCACCACTCTGAAGATGTGATGCTGAACGCGGTTGCTGGGTTTGATTCTTTGCAGCAGGCCTGATGCCATACTACCCCCTTCGAAGGGGTATCGGCGCTTCGCAGACGCGGCGGTGGGAAAAATTTTCACAGTCCGATGTTTTTGACGAGTCCGGAGTATCCGAATCCTTCCGGAATAAAACAAAAAAACCGCGTCTTGTGACGCGGTTTCCTTCGCCGGTACGGACCGGCAGTTCAGAAAAAGTTATTACTTTTTCTTCTTCTTAGCAGGAGCTGCCTTCTTGGTTGTGCGTGCGCCCTTCTTGGCGCCCATCACTTGTTCCTTGAGGGACTTGGCAGCGCGGAACGCAATCTTCTTGGAAGCAGGAATGCGAATTTCTTCGCCTGTCTGCGGGTTGCGGCCCATGCGAGCTGCGCGCTCTTTAACCTGGAGAATACCGACTTTGTCGATGCGGAGTTTACGGCCAGAAGCAACTTCACCTTCAACAGTTGCGAGGAAGTCAGCGATCACTTCCTTTGTCACCTTCTTTGGAAGCTGGGTGAATTTGTCAGCAACAGCTGCAACAAGTTGGCTCGTGGAGACAGTCGTATTCTTTGCCATGAAGCGAATCCTTTCGTTAAACAAACACCTGACAGTTATTACCGAGGGTCACTGACAACCCAAGCATTAATTCGGAATTTTACATATGCCTGCCACAAAATAAACAAGAGGCATTCAGCAAAGTCAAGTGCCCCTAAAGAAATTTGTGTTTTTAAAATGGGGGGTGCATAACTCTCCCCGCACTCAAGGACCGCGGACGGCCTTGTTGGACTTTGGTTAAATTGAAAAAAGGAGCTCTCCTCATGTCGAAGATCATTAGCATCAACGCCCGGCAAATCCTCGATTCTCGCGGCAATCCCACCGTCGAGGTCGACGTGCACACGGAAGATGGCGTAGTCGGCACTGCGAGCGTCCCGTCAGGAGCCAGCACCGGAGAACACGAAGCGTGCGAATTGCGTGATGGTGACAAATCCATCTATCTCGGTAAGAGCGTTCTCAAAGCCGTACAAAACGTCCACGACCACATCGCCCCTATTTTAGAAGATGAAGTTGATGTTTCAGAGCAGCTGGCCATCGACCGCCTGATGCTCGAAATCGACGGCACACCAAACAAAACAAAACTTGGCGCCAACGCAATTCTGGCAGTCTCAATGGCGTGTGCCCGCGCAGCTTCCATCGAGCTCGGGCTACCTCTGTATCAATACCTCGGCGGCAGTTTTGCACGCCAGCTTCCCGTTCCTCTGATGAACGTCATCAACGGCGGCGCGCATGCCGACAACACCGTCGACTTCCAGGAATTCATGCTCGTACCGCACGGTTTTCAGACCTACTCACACGCACTTCGTGCCGGTGTGGAAATCTTCCATACTCTCAAGAAAGTACTCAAGGACAAGGGCCTCAACACCGCGGTCGGTGACGAAGGCGGCTTTGCACCCAACCTGTCGAGCAACGAAGAAGCGCTCGCGCTCCTGTGTCAGGCGGTTGAAAAGAGCGGATTCAAGCTGGGCGAACAAATTTCGTTTGCACTCGATGTGGCGGCAAGTTCATTCTTTTCCAACGGCAAATATAACCTCGAGGGCGAAGGCAGCCAAAAGAGCTCTGATCAGATGATTGAGATCTATGCTGCACTCTCTAAAAAATACCCCATCGTCAGCATCGAGGACGGACTCGACGAAAACGACTGGGCGGGCTGGAAAAAGTTGACCGACACCATCGGTCACAGCGTGCAGCTGGTCGGTGACGACCTGTTTGTGACAAACCCGAGATTGCTGGCGCGCGGCATCGAAGCCCGCACAGCCAACTCGATTCTCATCAAGCTCAACCAGATCGGCACCGTCAGCGAGACCCTCGAGACCATCGAACTCGCCAAGAAGAACGGCTACACGACCATCATCTCCCACCGCAGCGGTGAAACCGAGGACACCTTCATTGCCGACCTCGCAGTTGCAACTAATGCCGGACAAATCAAAACAGGAAGTGCGTCGCGCACGGACCGCATTGCAAAGTACAATCGCCTGACACGCATCGAAGAAGAACTCGGTGTGAACGGCAACTTTGCATGGCGCGGCGGTCGCCGTCCGTCGTAATCGCCGCACTGAGGCTGTGCGGCAATTGCCGGTGGGGAAGTTTGCATGGACAAAACGCCCGGAAAAACCGATCTGAGCGAGTATCAGAACGTTCTGAACGCGTTTGTCGAACTGCGCAGCCGAGGGATCACCGTGTCAGCACAAGACCTGGAAGTGCTGAAATCTTGGGCCGAAGACCAATTGCCTCCACCCCTGATTATTCAGGCGATGGAGGCAATTTCTTTGGAAAATCAGCAAAATGGCAAGCGTTTCAGCAACTCGCTGAAAGCACTGGACCGCAGCATACGCCGTGCGGTACGTGATTCCCAAGATTACTGAGGCTGCGCGTTGTCATGACACAAACAAAATCGATGAGTCTTGAGGCTGCATTTGCCGAGCTGGAAAAGCTGGCCCGCGAGCGTGAGCAATCGTCAGCCGGCTTATCTGCCGATGATGTGCGACGTCCGCTCATCCGCAGCGGCCTCAATTCCACGAATCTGGAGTCAGCCGCTGGACAAGCCGCATGTGCGTGCGGACAACACCCGCTCGGGCTTTATCTGAAACCCGCCGGCAGCCGCAATGAATTTGCAGTCTGCGCGGCATGCGACGCACAAACCCGCTGCGAAGAATGTCAGGGCACGGGTCAATTGCGCCGCTTCAATCTTCTTACGCTCAAAGACGAAATCATTCCCGGTGCATGTGCATGCCGAACCGGCCGCAAACGCGCCGAACTGCTCAACCGAATTCAGTTGCCGCAGCGATACCAGTCAGCCTCGTTCGACAACCTGCAGCAGTCTCATCTGGGCAACAATCCGGCACTCATTCAAAAGTTGAACCAATGCCGCCAACAGGTGATCGGTTTTTGCGAGAGCGTCACACCCTACCTGAACCAGCAGGAACCCGCGCCCGAAAAAATCTTTCTCACCATGCTGGGACCCGTGGGTACCGGAAAAACTCTTATGGGCAGTGCCGCACTCAAGTGGCTGGTGGAAGAAACCGGCTGCACAGCGCGCTTTATCGATTTTCTATTTTTGTTGGGGCAACTGCGCGAAACTTACACACAGAATTCTTCTGAAGAACGGATCCTCAAGCCGCTGCGCGAGGCCGACGTCCTTTTGATAGACGAACTCGGCAAGGGACGCGCCGAAAAAGCATGGCAAATGGAAAAGCTCGATGACCTCATCAACAGCCGCTATAATGAAGGCCGCGTCACGATTCTAACGACCAACTATCTGCCGCCCGAGGCATCCTATGATCCAGTGCGCGCAGGATTCCGCAATGCTCCTGCAAATGAAACTTTTTGGGAGCAGTCGCTGCCAGAGCGAATCGGTGCGCGCATGTACGACAGAATTGTCGAGACTTCGGTGTTCGTTGATTTCATCGGTCTGCCGAGCTTCAGAGCGGCTGCGGCCGACGGTTTCCTCAGACGGCAGAGAGCTGAAAGTTCTAAAGGGTTTTGAGTTCAGTCTTCTTGTAACTGATCATCGTGCGTTTGGCGTCGAATAAATTACGGTAACTTTCGTAGCGTATGCGAAGTTTTTCTGATTCGGAGCGGGTTTGTGCGATCTGCTCGAGCAATTGGACGTATTCAGGATCTGCCTCGGCGAGTCGCTTGAGACGTCCTTCTGGAATCGAATTTTCTGTCCCTGCATCGTTCTCGATCCGGTTCATAATCCGCGAGCGCACGGTTGTGCGAAGCAACTCGAGACGCTCCGCGTCACGTCGTTTGTCGACGTATTCCAGACCGATTTTGTTCGCCAGCTGAATGATTTCCTCGAGGGACAAATCTCTTTGACTCTGCGAGCCGCCGACACCCGTAGAATGTGACTGTGACGTTGAATGAGGATCGTTTTTATCCACGTCAGCCTCGCAGAAAAATGGAACGGCAAAAGAACGCGCAGCGGTCATCTCCGAGCGTCCGCAACATCAGCTCATCGACAGCATACGGGCCAGAGCTGTTTGCGCAAGCGATCGTGTGGGCTCCGCCACAGAAATCACATTCACCGGATGCCCGGCGATGATCGACTCCATGGCCCACGCAAGATGCGCGAGATCGATCCGGTTCATCGTACCGCAAAGACACATGTATCTGTTCAGGCTCACCACCGTCTTGTCAGGATTTTCAGTGGCGATTCTGTTGACGAGATTCATTTCGGTGCCCACTGCCCATTTGCTGCCTGCCGGACTCTCGGCAATCGTCTTGACGATAAATTCCGTCGAACCGACCGCATCCGAACGGTCAACGACCTCCATCGGGCATTCTGGGTGGCTGATGATTCTAAACTCGGGATCCTGCGCCCTAAGCTGATCAATTTGTTTGAGTGTGAACATTGCGTGCACGGGACAATGCCCTTCCCAGAGAAAAATCCGCGTATCGCGTATGCGTTCTTTACTGTTTCCGCCAAGCAGTTTTCCCGGCTTCCAAAGAAGCATGCTCTCGGGAGCAAAGCCCATCTTCTTGCAGGTGTTGCGTCCAAGATGCTGGTCCGGAAAAAAGAACAGTGCCTTGCGCTCTTTGAGCGCCCACTCAACAATTTTCTCCGCATTTGAACTGGTACAGACGATGCCACCTTTTTGACCGACGAAAGCCTTCAGCGCAGCGGTTGAGTTGATATAAGTCACGGGCATGATGCTCTCGTGTCCGAGTGTGGCGACCAACTCATTCCACGCAAATTCGACGTCATCGGCATCAGCCATATCAGCCATGTCGCAACCTGCGCCCATATCGGGCAGGACAACGATCTGCTTGCCGCGTTTGAGGATATCCGCACTCTCGGCCATAAAATGCACACCGCAGTATACGATGTACTCGGCCTTTTCCTGCTCCGCCGCAAACTGCGCAAGCTTGAGGGAGTCGCCGCGCATGTCACCAATCTGTACGATTTCCGGACGCTGATAATGATGCGTGAGCACCACCACACGGTCGCCGAGCTGCTGCTTTGCCCGCAGGATACGGGTTTTGAGCTCGTCGTCGCTCAGCGACGGATAGGGGGAGGGCAGGGGTTGCTGATAAATCATAAGAACTCCCAAACGGTCGGTCCGATTCGTCCTAATCCCGAGTGGGCGGCGAATTCAACTCGAATTTCGTACGATTTAAACAAGGCCGGTGTTTGACATTGGCCGGCAAACCCTATTTTCTTGAGCCGGTAAAACAGACAGACCAGCAAAGGAGCTAAAGCCCGATGACTATGGAACTTACCCAACCAACTCAAATCAAACGCGTCGGCGTGGTCGGCGCAGGCCAGATGGGCAATGGAATTGCTCAGGTGCTCGCACAGTCGGGTTTCAACGTCATGCTGATGGACGTCTCGGAAGCTTCACTCAAAAAGGCGATGGGAAGCATCGAAAAGAGCCTCGCGAAATTGTTCGAAAAGGGCAAACTTCCAGAACATCCTCCGATGATTCTCGGCAGAATCAAATGCACCACCCAGCTTAAAGACTTTGCCGACTGCGACTTCGCAGTGGAAGCCGTCAGTGAGCAGGAAGAATTGAAAAAGTCGATCTTCAAACAACTCGACGAAGTTCTTCCAGCGCATGCAATTCTCGCATCAAATACCAGCAGCCTGCCAATCACTCGCTTGGCCAGTTCAACCAAACGCGCCGGACAGTTCATCGGCATGCACTTCATGAATCCCGTACCGGTCATGCAGCTGGTGGAAATCATCCGCGGTCATGCGACCTCTGAAAATACCTACCAGCTCACCAAATCTCTTGCAGAAACCGCGGGTAAAACGACAGTCTGTTCGCAGGACTACCCCGGATTTATCGTCAACCGGATTCTCATGCCGATGATCAACGAAGCATTTTTTACACTGATGGAAGGCATCGCTTCGGCGGAAGATATCGACGCTGGCATGAAGTTGGGAACGAACCAACCCATGGGTCCGCTCACTCTGGCAGACTTCATTGGTCTTGATACCTGCCTCGCAATCATGAAGGTCCTTCATGAGGGGCTCGGAGACAGCAAGTACCGCCCGTGCCCGCTGCTGAAGAAGTACGTAGACGCAGGCTTTTTGGGGCGCAAAACCGGACGCGGAGTGTACGTCTACAACGGCTGATTGCAGGCAACCCCTAAACGCGTGGTGCTTGCACCACGACCGAAAAACCACGCACTACTTGTCCATGTCTATCGGGTTGTGCCCGATAAACGTGTTTTTGGTCGCCGTCGAATCTCAACAAGTCGCCTTGTGAAACAACAAAAACTTCGCCGCCCACCTCGACCTCACAGCGGCCTTCAACCATAAAGAAATATTCTTCCGTACCGCTGGCATGTGAGTTTGAACTGAGCTGCTGTTGCCCTTTGAGGACGATTTCTTCGACGACGAGATAACGTGCCTGAGCAGGGGTCAGACGCAAAGTTTCAATGAATTCACGAGAAGTCGGATCGCCATCGGGGGGATAAGCGAGCCGGGCGTGGTGTTCACTGCGAAAAAGAGTCGCACGAGGCTCACGCTGGGTGAGCAAATCGGTGATGCTGACGCCGAACCCGCGTGCAATTCCCATCAGCACCTGCAGTGTCGGATTGCCTTCCCCGCGCTCCAAACTTGCAATCGTGCTGCGGGGAATACCCGAACGTTCTGACAGCTGCTCCTGACTGAGGGACAGCTCCTTACGCAAGGCTTTCATATTTGATGCGAGACAGGCCCCCGCGCCGTCGTCTCCCAACGTCATGGGCATTACCCCCTCCTGAGCTCTTTCGGCAGTACAACCTAAAATTATACTACTACTCACAACTTGATGAACTTAGCCAACAGATATGTTGAAAATAATTGAACTTTGTTGATAGTCTGACCATTTTTGCCAACTCTACAACAAGCCAGGCAGTGAAAAACCCTTTTTCGGTTGCATAAATCTTCAACACCTCTGTTCACAAAATGGTCAAAAACAGCGCCACTGAGCACTCACCAAGCAAAAAAAGCCATTAATTCCGGTCCTAAAAATTATTCAGAAGATGGCACGAAATTTGATGAGGGATGGCTAGTCCCCTGTGCCTAGAGGTCTGTGGGGGTTCAACAATCGTTTTTTGTTTTGGAGGACATGTCATGCGTCAATTGATCATTCCCTTGGGTACTCTTCTGACAGTTATCAGCCTTGCCGCCTGCAGCTCGGACGACAGTTCATCGGGTGAACAAGCTCCACCACCCGCATCGCAGATCAAGAACGACTCTCCGCAGCAGCAGCAACCGCAAAATCAGGACGCAAACAAGTCTAATCCGACACAGCAAACACCTGTGACACAAACCCCCGTCCAACAGGCTCCTGCAGGCTATTTTGAAGCGACCAGCGGATCGCAGCGCTACCTGATCCCGAACAGCAGCCTGATTGCCATTGATTTTCCGATTGAACTTGCGACAGATCCCGACAAGAATGTGAGCCTGCCCGGCGCCGGCTCCGATGCACTTGCAGAAGAGAAACTCCCGCGAATTACCGTCGCTGTAAAGGACATGCAGGGCGCTCCGGTTTTTGCCGCAGGTTCGCGTCTTATCGGTAATCTGAAGATGAGCGCCCCCAAAGCCATCTTTAACGTAACTGGCGTGAAATATGGCTCGACTGTTTACAATATGGCCGCCAATGCCGAGGTGACTTCCGTCAGAGAAAACCACGACAAGGTGAGCATAACTAGCGTGATTATCGGAGCGCTGGGCGGAGCAGGGATTGCACTTCTGATTGACGGGCTTGGTTCAGACCGCTCCATCACTTGGTGGGCGCCAACCATCGGAGCGGTGACCGGCGGGTTAGCGGGCGGATTCCTGTTTAAGGACAACTACAGCATCGTGCGCATTAAAGCCAACGAAACAGCCGTTCTCGTTCCTGGCCCACGCTAAGAGCACGTTCCCACAGACACGCGAGAGGTCCGTGCATCAATTTTGATGTACGGACCTTTTTCCATGAAAAGATATCTCGATCAGAAATTATTTTATCGCTTTTGCAGGAATGAAGGTCATCGCCCGTTCTGTCATGGCGGTGATGGTCAGACTCGGATTTACGCCAAGATTTGCCGGAACGGCCGAACCGTCACAGACCCACACGCCCTGATAGCCGAAGAGACGCTGCTGCGAGTCAATCACGCCCTCCGAGGGTGATTGTCCCATCGGACACCCGCCCAGAATATGCGCCGTGGTCGGAATATTCACCGTGACCTGCGTTACGGCGCACTGTGCTTTTCCTCCGACGCGATCGGCAAACCACTCGGTGAATTCATTTGCCGCCGGAATCTCGGAAGGCACTTTGTCACTTCCATCCTCCCGCTCCGACACCAATCCACTGCGAAAGAAAGTGAAGGGACTCCGACCGAAGCGCACGCGGATGCGGTTGTCCAAATCTTGCATGACAAGAAAAATCACGCTCGTTTCGGCCCAGCGTGGATTGAAGGTGAATTGCAGAAATTCAATCGGTCGGGTCAAAATACGCCAGACAAATTTCGCCGAGCGTCTGAGCTCGCTCGGATCGCTGATGAGTGGCGTCGCAAGCAACCTCATAAAGTTTGACCCAACCGGATAACGCACCGGTTCGATGGCAGTGTCGGCGTCTGCCTTGAAAATCGAAGAAATGGCAATGCCGTGTGAATAGGGCAGATTGCGCTTTGAGCCAAGTTCTGTGCTGCCGGTAAATACCTCGCTGTTGGTGCGGACATGATGGCCAAGCAGATGAGACACATTCGGCAGGGTTTTGTGTTTGTCACGGCACTCAAGCAGCAACCGGAGTGTGCCCAAGACTCCTCCCGAAAGGACGACGTTTTTGCTACGGATCTTTCGACGCTTGGCGAAAAAAACAGAATCAACAGCCTGTGCCGACAATTCCCAGCCCGCGCTGCCGTCTTCGTTCAGCGGCCGCAGAGCGGTTATTTTTGTCAGCGGCTGAACAACTGCGCCGCGCTTTTCGGCAAGATAAAGATAGTTTTTATCGAGAGTGTTTTTTGCGTTGTACCGACAACCAACCATGCATCCACCGCAGAAATTACATCCGGTCCTCTCTGGTCCCTCACCGTTGAAGTAGGGATCGGCCACCGTGCGTCCAGCTTCCCCGAAAAAGACAGCAACTTCGGTGGGCGCAAAACTTTCATGCAGACCCTTGGTCTTGGCGTATTCCTCGATTGTGTTGTCAATAAAGGTCATCTTGGGATTGGTTGCGGCGCCGAGCATCTTTTTTGCAAGCGCGTAATACGGAGCGAGAACCTCGCGGGCATTGCCCAGAACTCGCCACGACTGACTTTCAAACGCCTTGTCAGATGGAACCATGAGGGTATTGGCGTAGACCAAACTGCCTCCGCCCACACCCGCTCCGCTGAGAATGAGAACATCTTTAAAAAAAGTCAGACGCTGTATACCAAAACATTTGAAAATCGGTGCCCACAAATAGCGTGGCAGATCCCAATTTGATTTTGCATAATCTTGTGGACGGAAACGGCGTCCTTGCTCCACAACGCAAACCTTGTACCCCTTCTCGCTCAAGCGAAACGCAGAGACACTGCCGCCGAAGCCCGAACCGACGATGACAAAATCGAAATCGAAATCTTCACTGCCGGTGCGCTCGTGATTTTCTGCCACCCCAGACCTCATTCGAAAATTTGAAATTCAGACCGGAGCCTCAGGGATTCGCTCCGGAACCAGCCTTTGGCTTAGCCTTTTTTCCGCTCCCTTTGCCAGCTGGTTTTTTACCTGGCGTCTTCGCTGGCGGTTTTACGGCTTCTGTAGCCCGCTGGCTGGCAGGTACGGGGATGTAATAAGCGACGCCCCCACCAAAGGTCAGAGCACTCAGTTTGTTGGGTCCACCGACTACATTCACGGCAACCTCTTCACCACCATCACTAATTGTGAGTGGTCCTCCGGTGGTCGTGAACGAGCCGGTTGCGAAGTCGCCCATCCCAAAA
>JBEDKY010000354.1:0-7845 GCA_041171905.1 Pseudomonadota bacterium | reverse complement strand
GGAAAGATACTCCCCGTGTTTGTTGCCGAGGAGCTGCGTGAAGGTTCACTTCTCGCATAAATCAGACTCCAAAAAACAAGGACCCCGCACTGTTCACCGAACAATGCGGGGTCCTTGTTTGTAAAGGGCAATTGCCTTTCAGCGGCTGATCTTGGTGCCCTCGTTGACCGAGCGCATAATCTCATCACGCGGGATCAAGTCCGTAGGCAGCTGCGCTCTACGGATGTTCGCGCGATACAAAACTGCTCCGCGCAGCTTGGTGTAATCGAGGTCGGCATCTTCCAGATTGGCGCGAGTCAGATTTGCACCCTCAAGATTGGCGTTCCAAAGGCTCGATTCAGAGAAATCGCATCCTTCAAGGTTTGAATCTTTGAAGTTCACGTATGACAAGTTGGCCCCGGCAAAACTGCAATTCGAGAAATCGAGTTTTGTCAGGTTGGCCTTGCGCAGATCAACACCAGCGAAGTCGCGGGTCGATTGAAGAATTTCGATCGCTTCCTTGCGTGTGAGAGTCTTGGGTTTGGCACTCTCTGGGTCGATCGCAATTCCCGCACTGGCGGCTCCGCCGTCCTCATCTTCGTCTTCGTCATCAGAAAAATCGTCATCGTCGTCGAAATCGCCGTCATCATCGGCATCAGAACCACGGCGCGGAGAAAGACTTTTCGAGAGCTCTGTTTGGGCGTCTTCAAGCGTTTTGAAGGATGTTCTGATATGCACCTTCGTTCCCCTCTGGTTCAATCGTGGGCTAAACAATCGGTTATAATTGCAAGTGAAAGATGTTTACCCACTTTTGCAGGTAAAAGGCAACAAAAAAGACCGGAGTAATCCACTCCGGTCTGTGTAGCTTGTGCTTGGAATTCCTGCGCTTAGAGAAAGGATTCTCCGTCGCCGCCCAGCGAGCCTGCCGGCAAATCGTCTTCCGACAGATATGCCTCAGCCGTTGGAGTGAGAGTCGGACGTTTTGGGGGCATCGCCACCGCAGGCGCGCTGAAAACCGCATCTTGAGCGTCTTTCATCAACAGAGTCACCAACCGGCTGCGGATGACAACCTTGGGCACCCAGAAGAGGTCCGACAGGTACTGCACCATATTTGCGCGCGCTGGCACCTTGGTCAGCTCGGCCCGCAACAGTTCCGAGGGAACCAACAGCGCGTTGGCCAAGTCAATGATTTCAGTCGTGGTCGTCTCTTCGCTGCGCGGCGGAAGCATGAACTGCTCGCGCTCCGACAAGAGAATAATACGTGCAATTTCACGTGCTATTGCACAGCGGATATGCGACGTCAGGTCGCCCTTGCGGTAGCGGATCACGTACTGCCCTGGTTTGACACGGTTGCTGCGTGCCAGACGGTCTGTCACCTCGGCTTGCACCAGTTGTATGAAGGGAAGTCCGTTGAGAAGCTCGGGCAAGAAGACTGGTACACTCGCGACTCCGACACGGGAAGTGACCGAGTAGGCCACTTGCTCCATCAGCAGCTGTCGATCACGACGCTGTTTGGAGTAGGTGAGACCCGCCTGCGCCTTGCTCTGGCGAGCTTCGTCTTCTGATTCACAGAAGTCGAACCACGCTTCATCAAAGTCCAGTGAACCGCTGGCCACATCTTCAATGAGCTCAATATCAACGTCCAGTGCGCGAGAGAGCGCTTCCAGTGCGAAAATGCTGCGAACAGCCTTCTTTCCGCGCTTCCAGTGGCTCGTATCGCTTGGATTATAATCAAGGATATTACCAACATCCTGATCGTGAACTTTTCCGTCTTGCTTGCGTGCTTCAAGCACACGCAAACAAAACTTAAATAAAACCGCAGATTGCGGAAACCTTTGAGCTTCGCTGGCTTTACGCATATCGCGTCCCCTGAGCGCACTGTTCGTGATGTTTTTGTGTTCTGGGCAGAACATTACTCGTTTGCACTTTGAGGTGTCAACTTCAAAAATCGCCATAAAAAAAAAGTCGCGCCTCTTGCGCGACTCAGTAAAACCGGTTCCATCCCCAATTTCCGCAGGCAGATGCTCTGCCTGACGGAAAAGAGTTGTGGAAAATTATCAGTTTGATTCGAATTCGGCGTCCACAACACCGTCCTTCTTAGCTCCACCTGCAGCGCCAGCGCCTGAAGCTGCACCAGCAGCGTCAGGACCCTGCGCGGATGAAGTTTTATACATTTCCTCGGCAAGCTTGTACGCCTTCTGCTCAAGCGCCTGAGCTGCAGCATCCAATGCAGATTTGTTTTCAGACTCAGTCTCCAGAACTTTGCGTGCCGCTTGGATCTCCGACTCAAGGCCCGTTTTCATCTCTGCAGGAATTTTGCCTTCGTTGTCGCGAATGGTCTTTTCAACCTGGAACACGAGGCCATCAAGTTTGTTGCGGGCGTCAATGGTTTCACGACGCTCTTTGTCTTGATTGGCGTGGACTTGTGCATCATCCACCATGCGCTTGATTTCAGTTTCAGACAGACCGGATGAGCTCGTTACGGTGATCTTTTGCTCTTTGCCCGTGCCGAGGTCTTTTGCAGAAACATTCAGAATACCGTTGGCATCAATGTCGAAGGTCACTTCAACTTGCGGCACGCCGCGTGGAGCAGGTGGAATCTCGCTCAAGCTGAAACGTCCCAGCAGACGGTTGTCGCGCGCGATTTCGCGCTCACCCTGATAAACAGCAATCTCAACGCTCGTCTGGTTGTCTGCGGCAGTTGAAAAAATCTGGCTCGCACGCTTTGGAATCGTGCTGTTGCGCTCGACCAATTTGGTGAACACGCCACCCAGCGTTTCGATACCAAGGCTGAGCGGAGTGACGTCGAGAAGCAACACGTCTTTGACTTCACCACCGAGTACACCTGCCTGAACGGCAGCACCGACGGCAACAACTTCATCCGGATTCACAGAACGGTTGGGCTCTTTGCGGAAGAATGCTTTGACCTTTTCTCCCACAAGCGGGATACGCGTCGAACCACCGACCATCACAACTTCGTCAACTTGCTCAACCGACAAGCCGGCATCACGCAGTGCGGCACGGCATGGTTCAATGGTCCTCTCAATAATCTTGTCGACCATCTGCTCGAATTGAGGACGGTTGAGCGTCACAGCCAAATGCTTCGGTCCAGAGGCATCAGCTGTCAGGTAAGGAAGGTTGATGTCGACCTTGGTTGTCGAAGAAAGCTCGATCTTCGCTTTTTCTGCGGCTTCACGCAGACGCTGCATCGCCATTGCGTCTTTGGATACATCAATCGCAGTTTGCTTCTTGAATTCGGCGACCAACCAGTCAATGAGACACTCGTCGATATTGTCACCGCCCAAGTGCGTGTCACCGTTCGTAGCGAGCACTTCAACGACGTTGTCGCCCACTTCGAGAATCGAAACATCGAAAGTACCGCCGCCGAAGTCGTAGACTGCGATCTTTTGGTTGTGCTTTTTGTCGAGTCCGTAGGCCAAGGCCGCTGCTGTCGGCTCGTTGATAATGCGCAGGACTTCGAGTCCGGCAATTCTGCCGGCGTCCTTGGTTGCCTGACGCTGGGAGTCGTTAAAGTAAGCGGGAACAGTGATGACCGCCTGAGTCACAGTTTGGCCAAGGTACGCCTCAGCCGAGGCCTTCAGCTTGCCCAAGACTTTTGCTGAAATTTCAGGCGGAGCCATTTCTTTTCCACCCAATTCAAACAAAACTTTGTCGCCGCTGCTTTGCTTAACTGTGTATGGCATCTTGGATGCTTCATCTTTACGCTCAGTAAAGTGCAAACCAATGAAGCGTTTTGCAGAATAAACCGTGTTTTTAGGATTTGTCACGGCCTGGTTGCGAGCAGCGCGTCCGACGATGAACTCACCGTCACGGGTATAACCAACGACCGACGGAGTCGTACGGTCACCTTCCTGATTGGGAATCACCTTAGGTGTTCCATTTTCCATGACTGCAACAACCGAGTTGGTGGTTCCAAGGTCAATACCAATGATCTTTCCCATTGCTGCCATCCTCCAAGCCAAGGGCTACGTCTCTCAAATAACTCACAAATGTCGCGACCCTCTTCACATCAGCCCGGGTCTGCGCAGGAACATAATCTTGGTTGGAAGGCTGTCAACCCACGCATTATAATTTGATTTGGCGACAGCACGGGGTTAGATCACTGGGTCTACCGGACCCATCCGCAGTCTTTGGAATTTTCCTGACTGGCATTCAGAGGATAGAATGGAACCGCTCTCGTGGCTCGTGTCTTTTTTCACTGACTATGGTTACTGGGCCGTTTTTGGTGTCTTGATCGCCTGTGGTTTCGGTCTTCCCATCCCCGAAGACATCTCGCTTGTCGCCGGCGGAATTATCTCTGGTCTTAACTACACCCATGTTCACACGATGTTTGTGGTCGGTATGGCTGGAGTTTTGATTGGAGACGGAATCGTTTTCAGTTTGGGCCACCTGCTCGGGCAGCGCACCTTTTCGCTCCCCCTCGTTCGCCGATTGATGACAAACGAACGGTACACACTCGTCCAGGAAAAATTTGCCAAGCACGGCAATTGGGTCGTCTTTGCGGCCCGCTTCATGCCCGGCCTGCGCACTCCGATTTTTTTGACCGCCGGTGCAACTCGGCAGGTCAGCTTTCTGCGCTTTCTCGCGCTAGATGGTTTTGCGGCACTGATCAGTGTTCCGATCTGGGTGTATCTTGGTTATCTGGGTGCAGATAACCGCGAGTGGCTGATGCAAATGGTCAAACGCGGTCAGACGGCCACGCTCTCGATACTCGCAGTGTCCGTCGTCGCTGTGGTTCTCTTCTTTTACCTTCGCAAACGGAATCGAAAACAATGGCAGGCATGAAACTGGAAGATGCTATCCTCACTTATTGCGGTTTCTTGGTTGCGATCACCATGCGTGAGGCGGCACATGCGATCGTCGCACGCAAATTGGGAGATCGATCTCTGGAAACAGAGTCGAGAGCCACGCTCAATCCAGTTCCCCACATCGACGTTCTGGGAACAATCGTTCTGCCGCTCGTTTTTTTGCTGAGCGGAACCCCCTTCTTGCTCGGCTGGGCAAAACCGCTGATCATTGACACCCGCTATTTCAAGAAAATGCGCCGCGACATCAACATCGCAGAAATCGCCGGTCCAGCCACCAACTTCGGAATCGCCATTCTTTGTGGTGTCATTGCAATTGTCGCCGGCTACAAGACGCAGATGATGTTCGCGGGCAATGACCCAGTTCCACGCTTGCTGCTCGCGATTGCGCAGTCAAACATCGTCATTGGCCTATTGAACCTTCTGCCGTTTCCAAACTCGAGCGGCTGGCGTTTGCTTCTCAACAACATCGATTACAACCTCGGCCAAAAGCTCAACGAGAAGGCAACCATCATTAGTATCGCAATGCTCGTCCTTCTTTTGACAGGTATTCTGAGCCCAATCTTCATGAGTGCGATAGGAATATACTTGTACGTCCTCCAGATGTTTGCGTGAGAGGACATCCACCCTCCGCGAGGCAGCCTGATGAAAAACGCAACCTATCACCTTTACTCGCATGCAGATGCGGATGGTGGAATCGCCTCCGCAATCTTTATCCGCTTTCTGCGTCATCTCTCGGGCAACAGCGAACTTTCGGTTGTCATTCAACCGGTGAATCACGGACCGGAGCAACCGGAATGGACACAAACCGATCTCAAATATCCATGCGCGATTCTCGATTTCTCGCTTCATCCGGCTTTGCTGACAGATAAGTTTTTCACATCTGCCGATGGCAAGTCGCGCGAGGATCGCAACTTGCCATGCTTTTGGATTGACCATCATCCAACCGGCAGCGGCATGCCGTTCCTGACGACCGACAATTGCAGTAAATTCCTTACCAACATCACATCTCTTTGGGACGTCGACGCAATCAGCACACCCGGCCTGCTGCGCACACATCACGAAACGCTGGGCATCCCGCGCAGTCTTATCGAAGACTATGAAGAACTCATTGACCAGGCGGAAATTATCGATGGAGCGCTTTTTGCGAACGCCCAGTCGGCGCATGACTTTTCAAGCGATGCGGTCAAGCTGCAGACACTCTTCAGCACAAATCACAAGGCCATCGATAAAACCGCGCTCTACAGACAACTTGTCAACCAGCTCGTGCTTTCTCCGAGCATTGATGAATTGATGCGCTCGGACCCACTTCTTTCAGCAATCGTCGAATACGAGCAAGCACTTGTTTTGCAGCAACGCCGGCTTTACGAAAAGAAAACCATTGTCGAAAAAAATGTATCACTCACCCATCTCTTCGATTGGTCTGAAAATCAATCATTCCCTGGTTTGGGAAGATTCATTCCCTATTTGCTCTTTCCGGAAATTCAGTACGCGGTGCACGTACAACCCGCGAAGAACGGTGTCGCTTCGGTGTCCTGCGGGATCAATCCCTGGAATAAGCCAAAATCAGGCGACAAGCATCTTGGCAACTACTTTGCAACCCACTTTGGTGGCGGCGGTCATGCTTTTGTTGCCGGTGGCAGGATAACCTCACGAGAAATCCATAAAATCGACGAACTTGTAAATTTTCTCAAAAACTGAACGTGTTGTTACCTTGAGCAAGTGCCGTTAAGCTTTCGGGGTCCACCCAACCAACTGTGAGGACTCCATGGAACAGGCTTTTCATTTTAAAAAAGTGGCGGTACTCGGCGCCGGTGTGATGGGAGCTCAGATTGCCGCCCATCTTGCCAATGCCAACGTCGATGTTGTGCTTTTCGATCTTCCGGCAAAGGAAGGCGATAAGAACGGAATCGTACAAAAGTCGCTCGCCAACCTGCAAAAGCTCGAGCCGACCCCGTTTTCAGTCAAGAGCAAGGCAAACGATATTCAGGCTGCGAACTATGAGACAGATCTCACACGCCTGCAAGGTTGTGACCTCATCATTGAAGCAATCTCCGAGCGCATGGACTGGAAGGCAGACCTTTACAAAAAAGTTGGTCCGCATATTTCCGAGAAAGCAATTTTTGCAACCAACACATCCGGATTGAGTCTCAAATCTCTCAGTGAGCATCTTCCGAGTCAGCTACGCCCGCGTTTTTGCGGAGTGCATTTCTTCAATCCGCCGCGCTACATGGCGCTGGTAGAAATCATTCCAGCCCCCTCCACAAATGCGGCGGCCATGGATCAACTGGAAGCCTTTCTCACAACGACCTTGGGCAAGAGTGTCGTCCGCGCAAAAGACACACCCAATTTTATCGCCAACCGGATCGGTGTGTTTTCAATGCTGGCGACCCTTCACCACGCGAGTAAATTTAAACTCGGCTGTGATGAAGTCGACGCTCTCACAGGGCCTGTGATCGGGCGCGCCAAGAGCGCAACCTACCGCACAGCCGATGTGGTCGGTCTGGACACATTTGCGCACGTGGTGAAAACCATGTCTGACACGCTTCCGGATGACCCCTGGCGCGAAATTTTCACGTTGCCCGACTGGGTCAAGGCACTGATTGAAAAAGGTGCGCACGGACAAAAAACCGGAGCCGGAGTCTACAAAAAGGTCGGCAAAGAAATCATGGTTTTTGATGCCGTCAAAGGTGATTACCGACCCTCTGCAGGAAGTGTTGCCGCCGAGGTTGAGGCAGTTCTGAAAATCAAAAATCCTGCCGAGAAAATGCAAAAGCTTCGCGAATGCCAGCACCCACAGGCGCAATTCCTGTGGGCAATTTTCAGAGATCTTTTCCATTACTGCGCAGTTCAATCGGAGAGCATCTGCCACAACCTCCGCGATCTCGATTTTGCGGTTCGCTGGGGTTTCGGCTGGAGCGCTGGACCATTTGAAAGTTGGCAGGCATCAGGCTGGCAGAACGTTGCAAACTGGATTCAAGAAGACATCAAGGCCGGCAAGACGATTGCACACGCTGCCCTGCCCGCTTGGGCACTGGAA
>JBEDKY010000353.1:0-10014 GCA_041171905.1 Pseudomonadota bacterium | reverse complement strand
CTGCTGAATTGCCGCAGCTTGAAATACAGACAAAAATGATAGGTGAAAGCGGCGAGCAGGAGCTCAGCTTTCGCAGTCAGCAAGGAGCGAAAGTATTCTATACGCTCGACGGTTCCATTCCGCTCGTCAATGGCGTGCGGCCGCAGGGAAGCACAAAAGCGTATAGCTCGAGTGAGCGAATCTCTCAGCCCACATTGGTCCGCGCCATTGCAGTTGATCAACGGGGAGTGTCTTCATATTTGCGTTCGGCGGTCGTCACGCCAAAACGCGCCGATTTTAGGCTGAGCAAACTTCCGCCGCAAAACAAACAAGTGAAGGCCGTTTATGTGACGGGCTCATTCCGCGGCTGGTCGACCGGTTTCGACGACAACTATCGCCTGACACCGCAGACTGACGGCTCTTTTCAGCGCACGGTCTTGCTCGACCGCAGTCACGAAGTGCTCTACAAGTTCGTCATCCGTTACGAAGACGAAACCTTCTCGTGGCTTGCTGACGGCAGTCAGCCTCAGAGCGGCCTGGCCCCCTACAACAACAATGTTCTTCTTTCGCCGCGTGCACTGCTTGCAAAGTCTTTTATCGGCAAGAAAGACGGGCTGCTGGATGAGGCAGCCATTGACCTGAGCATGCAGTCGGTTGCTGCGATTGATGCGGGCGAGCGTGTTGTCAGATTCAAACTAAAAATGTTTGAGGGCGACGCCGAAAGTGTGTCTGTCGCGTTCTCGGACGGCCAGCAGATGGCTCTTGCCGCGCAAGCCTCCTATACCGTTGATTCTTTGCGCTACACGGTGTTCTCGGGATTGTTGACGCTGCCCGAGAGTTCCATTCACTCGTCCTTCGTTGTGAAGGCCAAAGACAACGACAATATTTTCCGCATCGGCCGGGCCGGAATCATCACTGGCGATCCCTTCTCACCGACGCAACGGCCAAACACCTTTGAATTCAACTACAACTCTGTAACTCAACAAATCAACGGCGAAGACTTGTACCAAGTCCCGCTCTGGTCGGTCGATGCGACCTGGTATCAAATTTTTCCAGAGCGCTTCCGCAACGGAGACGTTTCCAACGACGTTCTTGGTGAGTTTCCAACGGAATGGGAAAAAAGCCGCCCTGCACTTTCGCGCCTTGAAAGAACGGTCTCTCCATGGACAGGAAGCTGGTTCAGCTTCACCCCTGTAGAAAAGAATATGGAGCGCATCGTCAGGCAAACACAGCCTGAACTCGACCCGCGTGAGATTCAACGGCAGATCATCTTTACCCGTCGCTATGGCGGTGACCTACGGGGCGTAAAGGACGCACTTCCATATCTGAAGTCGCTTGGCATCACAGGCGTCTACTTCAATCCGGTCTTCGACTCCGATTCGCTGCACCGCTACGACACCAAGGACTACCGGCATGTCGACCCGAAACTTGGTCCGATGACCGTCGGCGCAGACGGTAAACCCGATCTTTACGAAGACGACAAACGTCTTCTTGCGGCCGAAAAACTGGATGATCCGTCGACGTGGAAGTACACACGTGCGGACAAAGAATTCATGGCGCTGGTCAGCGAACTGCAAGCGAACGGCATTCGCGTTGTGATTGACGGAGTTTTCAATCACTCAGCCACAGACGGCCCGCTGGTCGAAGACATTGCACGTCGCGGCCGCGCGTCTCCCTACTACGACTGGTTTGCAACCTCGTACGAAGGCGAAGCCAATTACTATGCCCGTTCTTGTCAGTTGTCCGAATTTTATCCAGATGCGGCTGAGTTTCCATTCGCTGGCAAAATCCGCTTTGACTCTTGGGCTGGCTTTTGTCCGCTCATCAATCACCGTCAGGGCTTTCCGAACGGCGCTCTGCATCCCGGTTTGCAAAAGCACATATTCGCTGTCGTCGATCGCTGGTTTGAACCCAAGAATATCGATGGAATTCAGTTCAATGGCGTGGACGGAATCCGCCTCGACGTCTATGCCGACGTCCCCGTTTCATTCTGGCGGCTTTTCAGAAAGCATTTGAAGAGCGTCAAGCGTGATGCACTGATTATCGCCGAAGACTGGTACGACGGATTCGATATGCTTCAGGGCGACCAAGCCGACGGCATCATGAACTATCGAGCCCGCACTCTGGCAGAGAGCTGGTTCATCAATCCCGACCAGCGCAACAAATTCACACCGAGTGCAGCTCAGAACTTTCTTGAGACACGCTTGAACGGTTACCGCGAACACATCAAGCATGCTCTTTGGACAATGCTCGACAGTCATGACACCGACCGATTCCTAAGCAAGACAATCTGGCAAAACCGCTGGCTCTCAACCCGTCCGCAGGATGGCAACAGCTGGGACAATGACACGGTCAACAAGCCCGACCGCGGTGCTTTGTATTCCAACGATAAACCAGGTCTTCTTGAAAAAGAGTTCTACAAAGGACTGGTTGCCTTTCAGATGGCTTACGTTGGAGCACCAGTTGTCTACTACGGTGCTGAAATTGGAATGTGGGGTGCTGATGATCCGACCTGCCGTAAGCCAATGGTGTGGGACGACTTGAGCGCCGGACAATTCGAAACGCAGTGCGTGACTCATCCGGGTGCATGGTGCCTCGAGAATACCGGCGTAAAGTTTTCATCTGAATCCGACAAAGATCTGCTCGCTGTTTATCAGCGCATCATCAAAGCTCGCAACGAGCATCCTGCACTGCGCAGGGGCAAGTTGAACTCGTCACTTTCGCTGGTTGTCAATGGACAATCTGTGTCGGTCGGCAGCCCGAGTGCGGACTGGACTTGGTTGTGGGGCTTTGAGCGTGCCTTCGGTGACTCCAACTACGCATATTTCCTTTCCAATGAGCTGATGAGCAAAGATGCCCAAACGATTCTTCTGCAGACGCGCTTTACTCCGGAAAAAGAGGCAGTTGAGCTTGTGTCGGGTCGTTCATACCCTGTAGATGAAAGAGGTCGCATCAGTGTGACTATCGGTCGAGAACGAGCAGTGCTGTTCGTCCAACCCCGGTAATTAGGCAGCGGCATCAACATTTACAGGAAGGACAAACATCATGAGTGAGACCAAGTCGCGCCTGAGCGAAGACATCAAAAAAGCGATGAAGGACGGCGACAAAGAACTGCTTGGCGTCCTGCGCATGATGTTTAACGAAGTTCGCAATGCAGAAATCAACGACCTGAAGGAACCGGGCCGTGTACGCACCGAAGCCGAAGTCGTGCAGATTCTCGCTTCCTATCAAAAACAACTGCAAAAAAGCATGGCTGAATATCCGGCGGACAGGCAGGCGCCTCTCAAAGCTGAACTCGCCATCGTCGAACGTTACCTCCCCAAAGCGCTGTCGGCAGCTGAACTCGAGGGATTTATCAAGGACTACCTTGGAAAAACCAGCGAAAGAAACTTTGGCCTGCTGATGAAGTCAATTCAGGGCGAACTGGTTGGACGTATTGACGGCAAAACTCTCTCTGAAACTCTCAAGCGGGTGCTCGGATAATGAAACCAGTCTACGTCGTCCAGGGCGCCAACTCAGCGATGGCGCGCGCACTCATTTCCCTCAATCCAAATGCCCGTTTCGTTTTGTTGAGCGAAAATCCACTGAGCTACACCCCAGACGTCGAACATCTGTCGTTTCAGGGATCGGCACTCGATGAAGATTTTGTGAAAAAATCCATTCAAACCGGAAATGAAAACTTTCAGGGAATCGACGGCTACGCGCATTTTTGCGGTTCGATTTTGCTCAAACCGTTGCACATGACTCGCGCGGATGAATGGCAAGACCTGATGAAAAAGCACGTTACGACTGCGTTCGTCGGCCTGAAAAGTGTATTGCCGATTTTCAAGCAACAAGGCCGCGGCAGTGTTGTATTGGTCTCCAGCACTGCAGCGCGCATCGGCCTGCAAAATCACGAAGCAATTGCGGCTGCAAAAGGCGCCCTTGAGGCTCTCGTGCGCTCATGTTCTGCCACATATGCACCGGTGCGCTTCAATTGCGTTGCCCCTGGCTTGACGCGCTCACGCATGAGCCAACGCATAGTCGAGAATGAAGTCTCACTGAAGGCCAGTTTGAATCTGCAGTCCATACAGCGGTTGTCAGAAGCTGAAGATCCGGCACGTGCGATCTCGTTTCTTTTGAGTGAACAGAGCCAAATGATCACCGGTCAGACGATTGCAACCGATGGCGGGCTGTCGTCCACGAAAAGATTGAACCCTTAATCCGAGAGTGTGACGCAATGAAGACTTACCTTTTTATTACTGCCCTGCTGATGTTGGCGCCTGCCTGCCAATCGCCGCGCGAATTCAATCAACCAGACGCGTCAACCAATGGAGCCAGCGACGACCTGAGCATGGACGACGAGAAACTTCTAGAATTGAGAAGCCACGTTGCCAAAGCGGGTTTTCCACGGTGGGACCACAACCGTGCAACCTGTATTATTCTTTGCGAATCGGGCGGCCGCCCTAACGCACGCTCCGGCCCGCACGTTGGTCTCTTCCAAATCAATGAGTCCTACCCAAGCACGGAAGCGGGACGCGGCGTGAAACACCCAACACAGGCGGCTTGGGATGCCACCGGCAAGCGCTGTGGAAGCAACCTCGAAGACCCGCAAGTCAATGCAGACTGTGCATTTGTGCGTCTTTCGCGCGCCGGTTGGAAAGATTGGGATTGCGGTGGCGCAGTGTCTTCTCTGACGCCAAAAGTGGAAGCCTGCATCGCTCGGCTCGACAAACGGCTCGGAAAATAAATTCCACTCAATCCGAGTGGGATTATGCTCAGATTCATTCAAATTAAATTACTGACAGTTCGCTGTTCCAGCACCAACTCTGTAGAGATTGGGTGCCGCACAACTTGCAAGTTTTGCAGATGTGAACGTGACCGAGTTTTGTTTTCCACTGAACGCAGCTACAGCAGCATCAAGTTTTCCGTTTGTTGAAAAGGTAACGTTAGTCTTGTTACCGGCCCCGCCCTGATAGCTAAGTATGCCGGAGACTTTTGTGTTGTTGCCTTCGATGTTCACAGTGCTGCCCTGACCCGACATGATGCAGATTCCACGAATGCCATCTCCCTGAAGGGGGATGTTTAGTGCGCCACCTCGATCAATATAAACGAGCAAAACCTCATCTCGCGCTACTGTTCCGGACACTAGTGGTCCAATCACCTTTGACTGGTCGACCTCCATCACCGTGGCACACGTCTGTTTAAATTTCTGCAGATTGCCTGCAACTGTTCCGAGACTCTTGATGTTGTCTAATTTGAACTGAAATGGAACAGCAGCTCCAGAACCTCCGCCTGAACCTCCCGCAGTTCCGCCGGTTGTGGAGCCTCCCGATGAACCAGTTCCGTTTGTTCCGCCCGAGCCGGACGAATTTGAACCTGAGCCGGAGTCTGGCGAGCCCGCGCTGCCGCAAGATGAACCACCTGCACCACTCGATTCACTTCCGTCAGGCTGACCAGATGCGGCAACGGCATCCTCAATAGACCTTGCTAGCTCAGCTTCTGCTTCAGCCTGCTCAACTTCACTTAAGCCAGTCTCTAGGACGATGCTATCCCCGTCTCTAGGACGATGCTATCCCCTTCGCCCCGCTCTATTTGTTCTTTGACCTGTTTGACGCGATCTGTACCGCTCCCGGACACATTAAACGCGACCCGGTAGGCGTCTGCCGAAGAAAATTGCGTGGGCTGGCCGCCGCAAGCAACGACCATAAAAGTTGTGGCAGTGAAGTAGAAGCTCTTCATGGCAAACCCTCCAAAAGACTAGCTGCCTAATCTTACGGCGATTTGCGGTATATTTAGGGGAAACCTTAACAGCTATTTTAAAATCCCAAGCGTTTTATTTGTTTGCGCGTGCAAAAACTGAGCCGGCACGCTCAACCGACTCGCGAAATTCCTGATATTTTCCTGGTTCTCAGTAGAAGCAGGCACACTCCAGCCGCGAAAAGCAAACAGGTCCACCACTGTGGCAGTCATTCGTAATGCGACAGACCGGCCCGCGACCTTCATAACGAGTGAGCACCGTAACGGGAAAGGAAAAGTTTTTTGTTTGAATCACCCGTCCACCTTCGGTGTAGGTGACCTCAAATTCGTTGACACCTTCAGCCACTGAAAACCAACGCTGACGATGTTTAGAAGCGGGAAGGAAATCAATTTTTTCGGAACGATCGCCCGAACGGTATTCTCTGTCAGTGTATGGATATGGGTCGGCATCCATTCCGGTTGTGACATTAACAATGCGGACGCGTCGGTTCGGGGCAGTCGGTTGCTCGGGATCAAAAAAGTAACCACGCACAGGATTTAGCGATGAACCGGGGCACGCACCTGTAAAAATGACTTGCTCAAAAACCAAGGAATCAGTTCTGGGACCAGTCGGTGTGTCGATGACAAAACCCGGCGCGGCAGCGGCAGCCGAAGACAGAACAGCGGAAGCAAATGCAACTAAGGCCTTCATAGGAACCTCCCTTTCACTTCTTGTGTCCGAGACACTGCTGGTCGAATTAGCATTCGCGCCAAACAAACTCAATCACAAGGGCAGAGAAATTGGGAGGGGCTTCATGTCTGAAGCAAAAGTACTGCAACCGGAAAAACAAGAAAGTTCATCAATGACGTGATCGGTCGGCAGCAGCAATATCCCGAACATTTTTTTGCACGGCGACAACCGAGAACAAGCTGAGAAGAAATGCGATGCCGTAAAATCCTTTTTCAGAACGCTCGAGCTGCGCATTCCAAAGACCAATGCCCAACAACAAAACGCAGGCAATCAATGAAACCCAGCAAAGTCCGAAATACAGTCCCGTGACCGGAAGGTTCTCAAGACGATCTCGAATGGATTTCTGTAAGGAGACTGCTGAAAACAGACCGTACATCAGAGTAATTAAATAATAGCCCTTCTCATTGAGCTCCATCTCTGCATTCCAGAGGCCGAACACAAAAGTCAGAACCCCGACCACAAGAGCAAGCCATGATGCTCCGACAAAGGCGCCAGACGGACGGTAAGCAGGTGTGTTCATCTTAACTCTCCAAAATCAAGTTTTAACAAACAAAGGACCAAATTCCCTTTGAGTTTAGAGCACCTGCATTCTCATCGGCAGGAAAATTCTGCACTGCTGCCAGCGATGCGCTGTTACTTAAACGACGCCTGCATCTGCATGGGATCAAAAAACGCGTCCGGAGACTCCCTTTTCTCGATTTTGAGAATGCGGAGAACCGATGACTTCGATGAAACCCGCGCGTCTTCAAAGTGGATGACTGTCGGACGAATCTCATCCGCAATCTTTTTGTACTCCGTAAAACGGCTTGTTTTAATGAGAAGTCCCGAACGGCTTCGGTACTCAGCCGATACCGGCCTGTAGGTCTGTTTTTCAATTTTGGAGATTATTTTATCGTAGGTAAGACCTTTTCTGGCGGCTGTAAGCTTCAGTATCCAATGCTTTTCATCTTCGCTCTCGATTTCTGGAATATAATCCTTCCACCAGCGCATTCTGCTCACATCACCGATGGCCGTCTCGCCTGACATTTTTTGCGACAGCGAAACTAGCACAGAGCGTTTGAGATTGGGCACATAGACCCACATCTCGTCACCAGACATAATCATGCTTCTCTTTCTGTCCCGCGCGGGAAACAGGGTGTTGATTCGGGTCTTGTCTTTGCCCCGTGTGAACACCTCCAATTTGGTCAATTCTTTTTCCCGCTTCGTTTCTATTTCGACTTCCATATGAAATGAATCGGGTGGACAGCGGATTTCGTCGGCTCTCCGCAAAATCTCGTCCGCTGACACGGGCGCATTCGCTGCAGCATTCACAGGGTTTTGTGCTTGTGCGATTGCCGGAGAAGGCGAAAGAAAGAAAATCAGCACAGCGCAGCAGAGAGCTGGCGTCGTCGAAATATTGAAAAACATGGAAAACACCCCCAAAAATCCGAAAGAGTTTCGGACGCAGGGCAACGATCAACCCTTTACACCACCCAGCGTCAGTCCGGAGATCATATACTTGCTGGAGTAAAGGAAAAGCATCACGACAGGGACGGAAATAAGAACAGAACCAGCCGCAAAGAGTCCCCACTCGGAATTGAAATTTCCCTGCAACTCGTAGAGCCCGAGCGGCCATGTGCGAAGACGTGAATCCTGTAGCAGTGTTGAAGCGACCAGATACTCATTCCATGCCTGTGTAAAATTGAACAAGAACACAATCGCTAGCGACGGTTTGGAAAGAGGCAAAAGAATTCTGTAGAAAGCGCCGAACTCCGTGCAGCCGTCGATGCGAGCAGCTTCCTCGAGACTCTTGGGCACTGTGTCGAAGTAGCCTTTCAAAATCCAAATTGAAAAAGGGAGTGTAGTGACCGAGTAGGCGATCACCAGGCCCGTATACGTATTGTTGAGGCCGATTTTGGTCAGGACAAGATAAATGGGCAGCAAAAGCATTGCCCCCGGAATCATCTGTGTCGTCATCAAAAACAATAGACCAGACTTGCGGCCTGGGAACGTGTATCGGGCAAATGCATAGGCGGCCGTTGCAGCAAGGCAAACGCCAATCAGACTCGTGGCAACAGTGATGAGCAGACTGTTGAACAGCCACTGCAAAAAGGGTTTCTGCGTGATTATCGTGAGATAACTGGCAAGGCTGGCGTCGTCGGGAATCAGACTCATGTCGGACGATAGCAAACGGTTGCCCGGCCGCAGCGAAATCGTCACGATGCGCGAGACGGGAAACAACGCGACAATGCAAGCCAGCCAGAGAAAGGCATGAGTAAATAGAGACTGTGGTCGACTGACTTTTTCTAGCGATGACACGACGTGCTCACTCCCTGTGCTCAATTACCTGCGGTTCGGATCTTCTGTCATTTTAGAACTCTTCATCCACACTGCCGTCAGCACTAGCAGAATCAGAAAAATCACGATCGCGTAGGCGGCCGAAAAACTGTAGCGATTGTAGACGAACGCCTGCTTGTACAGGTCACTGACCAGAATATCGGCCCCTTCGGAGCCGCCGCGCTGGGCCGTCATCAGGTACACAACGTTGACGTTGTTGAAGGTCCAGATCATTCCCAAAATCATGGATGGAACCATGACAGGCTTGATCAGCGGAAGAGTGATGTTTCTGAAGCGCTGCCACGCGGATGCACCGTCGAGACTTGCTGCTTCGTAGTAACTTCTTGAAATCGACTGCAGGGCGCTCAGGGAGACAACCATCATGAATGGAATTCCCAGCCAGATATTTACAATACAAATTGAGGCAAACAGTGCGTGAGGATCAGTCCACCATTCCTGAGGTTTGAATCCAACCCATTCGAATGGTGCAATACGAGTCTCACCCAACGAAAAACTGAAAACATCGTTCATCATCTGAATCAAATGATTGACGTAACCATATGCGGAATGAAACTCACCACGCCAAGCCAGAACTGCAATCAACTGGGGAATTGCCCAAGGTAGCATCAGGATTGTGCGATAGATCCCCGCACCACGAATCTTCTGATTGAGGAACAGGGCCAGAATAAGACCGAATGAAACGTGAAACAGAAGGTTGATACCTGTCCATGCAAAAGTGCGCGCAGTGACCAGCCAAAAACTTTCTTTCGTTTCGCTTCCGAGTTTGAGAACCTCGAGAAAGTTTTCGAATCCGACAAATTGAATGCTGCCCGTGCGGATCCAGTCTCCGAGAGTTTCAAGATTGAGCCTGTGAAACGAAAGATACACCTCGAACGCGAGAGGATAAAGGAACAGCAAGGTCACACCCGCCGTTGCGGGCGCGGCGAACAAAAATGGAACCATCCAACGGCCGCGGATGAGATATTTGAATATGAGTGCGGCCACAAACGGCAACGCACCAAGGATGACAGAGAAAACAATCGCTGCTTCCAACACCAGAACGAGTTCAGCACCCGCGAGCAGCGAAACAAGTGCAGCCGCCGGAAGATAGTACTCCGAACGCCAGTATTTGTAGTTGACCCACAAAAAACCGACCACCGCCGAAACGGCGAGTGCGACAAGCAAAAGAAGGCGTATGATTTCGAGGATTGCCGGCAGCAAAGATACGCTCATCATGGTGCTTCTGACTC
>JBEDKY010000352.1:0-8985 GCA_041171905.1 Pseudomonadota bacterium | reverse complement strand
GCTTAGACTCAGCGATGTCGAACTTAGGCCAATGGTTCAGGTGCTGCTCGCGCTCAATCAGCCGCTTGTCGGAAACAAACCGCTGACTCTGCACAACAACGTCGAACCCAATTTACCGATGCTTGAGGCTGATGAAGCCAGGATTCAGCAAATTCTCCAAAACCTCATCGCAAACGCAATCAAATTCACACACAGCGGTCATGTGAGCGTGTCAGCGGAGGTTGAGGGACGCTTCATGCGCATCATCGTCGCCGACACCGGAATCGGCATCGACCCTTCAAAGAAGCAGCGCATATTCAACGCATTCGAACAGGCCGACGGACACATCAACCGTGCGTACGGAGGAACTGGACTCGGGTTGACGATCACCAAGCAGCTGGTCGAGTTGCATGGTGGGAACATTCAGGTTGAGTCGCAACCCGAGGTCGGCTCGCAATTCTCATTTACTATTCCACTGTCCTTGCAAAGCCTTGCTGCGTCGGGCAGAGGTGAAATGATCGATTCAGGCCTCACGCAAAAAGTGCAGCGCCCACGCATGCTTGAACTGAACTCCGTCTGGTGGGAAAGCGGAACGCCGGCAAGCGAACCATCCCGAACGATTCATGCCCACTCGGATGACCAAAAGGGATACAAAATCCTCGTTGTTGATGATGAACCCATCAACCGTCAGGTCCTGCAAAATCAGTTGCGATCTGAAAACTATCAACTCGTCGTCTGCGAGGATGGGCCGTCTGCGCTCAGGGCGATGCAACAATTCAAGCCTGACCTCGTCCTGCTCGATCTCATGATGCCGCGGATGTCAGGTCTGGAAGTGCTGGCCGAGATACGCAAGACTCATCAGGTTACCGATCTGCCTGTGATTATCCTCACTGCAAAAAACCAAATCAGCGACCTCATCACCTGCTTCGGCAGCGGCGCAAATGACTTCCTCATGAAGCCGTTCAGTCAGTCTGAGCTGCTTGCGCGCATGCGCAACCATCTGCATATCAGCAAGATTCACGGAGCGTATTCAAGATTCATACCGCAGGATCTGCTGCAGCTCTTGGGCCGTGAATCAATCATCGATGTGCGGCTGGGTGATCAGGTGCTGCGGGAAATGACCGTGTTGTTTCTCGACATCCGGCAATTCTCAAAAATCTCAGAAACCATGACCCCAAAGGAAAACTTTGATTTTCTCAACAGCTACTTTGCAACTGTCAACCCGCTCATCCAAAAAAACTGCGGCTTCATCGACAAATACATCGGCGACGCAGTCATGGCTCTTTTTCCCAACCGTCCGGATGACGCTCTGCTTGCAGCCATTGACCTGCAACGCGAACTTGAGAATTTCAACAATCAGCGCAAGACGTCGTTCCGGCCACCCATCAATATCGGTATCGGTGTCCACCATGGACCACTGATGCTCGGTACTCTTGGAAACGATCAGCGGATGGAAGGAACGGTCATCTCAGACAGCGTCAACCTCGCTTCCCGCCTCGAGGGAATCACCAAAGTGTTTTCAGTAGGACTGATCACCAGTCAGGACTCGATGATACTGACACAAAATCCAAAACACTTTGACTTCCGCTCGCTCGGCCGCGTCAGGCCGACGGGATTCACCCGCGCTTTAAGCATCGTCGAAATATTCAATGCGGATCATCCCCACGTCAGGGAATTGAAACTCAAGACATTGGAACGCCACGAAAGTACGTTAAAGGCCTTTCACGCCGCCCAATGGGAAACTGCAATCGACGGATGGAAAAAAATTCTCGACGAGAACCCTGCTGACAAGGTTGCCGCATTGTATCTCGACAGGGCAGTGAGAATGAAGCAGAGCCCGCCACCACCGGAAGAATGGGACGGGGTCTTTGATATGCGCGCCCGATGAATTACAATCACCCCACCGCGCCGAGGCGCCTACGGGAGGTTGTCATTTTGAATTCTCGCACTTTGCTGCTTGCATTTATTCTCGGGCACACCCTAACGACAGCGCCGATTTCATCTGCAAATGAGTCTGCAGAAACCGGCGCAGCTGCCAATTGTCGGCAGTACTCAGCTCAGGCACTCAAGCGTATTGCCTGCGAAGATCCCACCGCGGCGCGTTTTCTTCAGCGCATCGCCACGGCCGAACGCGCACTCGACAAGGTGCTCCCCGCTGGCAGCAGACCAGCCCTCAAGGCACACCAAAAACGCTGGGAACTTTACGCAGATTCATGGCTGACTGCACTTCCAAATAAGCCCGACTCAATCCGCTGCTCCTCACCGCGTGCGTTCTTGTTTCAGCGCATGGAGTCACTGGAAAAAGCACTGATTTCGCACCGCGAGGCGCGCAGTAAGTCCATCGACATGTGCTATGACAACGGTGCCTGCCTGGAACCCAGCGCCGTCAACACAGAAATGATCTGCGAAACACTCTTTCTCGGCATGGATGGTGTTCCGGCAAACGCAGAGCCGCTGGTCGTCAAACTTCTGGGCGACTGGACAGCGGAAGGCCGGCCTTTCGAAACACGGATCACTAAGTCGATGGGTAGCAAGGAGCCTTGCGAAACCGTCTCGGAAACGTCGCTTGTTGAGTACTTGCGTGGAGGATATGTCACCGTCCGATACCGGCTGGGTGACACCTGCAATCCACAGGGTGGCAGTGAGCAACTCAACACATTTGATTTACGCAGTGGACGCACCCTGACAATTCAGGATTTCACGCAGAATCCTCAGGCACTTCTTGATCTCCTCAAACAGCGCAGAGAAGCAGACGTTCTGCAGTCATTGTTGCGCAAGCAGCTGGCTGGCGACGACAGTCGCCCGCACATTGAACCCGCAGAATGCGCGAAGCTCACTTTTGCACAGCTCAACGAAGTGTCGGTTCACGTGACGGGCGATGGATTGCGTGTCAACCGACTTTTTAAAAAACCTCCTCGTGAGTCGGCGGCTTGTCACTTCAAGGTTGAAGAAGGTATTTCTCCATCGACCATGGCTCAATTGCTGCGCATGCGAAAGTCGAGTCCGGCTGCGGGCATGTTACGCTACATCAAGTGAGCTTCTTTTTCAGTGACCCCATTGGCGCGAAAGAAAGCTGATTTGTGAAACTGAAAACCCTGCTTCAGAATTATCCTCCGCTCGCTCTTGCCCTGTTTTCTTCGTTGGCGTTGTTCATTTCGCATCCATGGCAGCTGCTGACTTTTCTGAGTCCAAACAGCGACAACCGACTGTGGGGTTTTGATTATTTCGGACTGCCGCGCTGCGGGCTTGCCATACTGCAAGGTGAGAACATCGCCGGCAGCGACAAGTTCATCGAATATGGTCCATGGTCAACCGACTGGGCTTCACATCCCGCCATGTGCCTTGTGCTTGGCGTTCCGCTGAGCCAATTCGGCAACCCGTGGTTAAGTTACTTCGTCGCAAACTCACTTTATTTTTGTTTTCACGTCTATGCTCTTGTCAGTCTCAGCCAACCGCTGGCCGATGGAACTTTCCATCAACAGTCGCGCTCTGAAAAATATCGGCACTTTCTTTTTGCGTTGCTCGTTGGCGGATTCTTTCCATTTGTGATCATCTATCACTTTGCTCAGTATCATGCTCTCTCTGTTCTGGCAGTCACATTCCTTCTTCAGTCAGAAAAGCGCAGCGTATTTGGATTCATCATTTCCGCACTGAGTAAGCCCCTGCTCGCACCTGCGGGGTTGTTGCTCGCAGTGCGCCGGCAATGGAAAATGATCGCATGGATTCTTGCGGGAACAGTGATTGGAACTGCACCTTGGTTCATTCTCGACGCCTTGACCGGCCGACAATCCATGACTGTACTCGGCGGCTCCGGGCTCAACAAACTTAGATTTTCAGTGCTGAATTGGGAACAGGAACAATCTTTGGCCAAGGTTTTTGAAACCCTCATCAGTCCGCAGATGAATTTTTACCTGCGGCTTGCGATTTCGGCCATGCAGATGTTCACCGCCGCGCTGATTGCACGATACGGTGACTTGCGTTCTGCCTTTTGTGTCGCTGTGTTGGTTTTTTTCACTCTTTACGCACGCGGACACGAATACCATGCGGTCACACTTATACCCGTGTTTATTTACCTGTTTGCAAAAGGCACTGCTTACAGAACCTGGATCTTTATGGGAATTGTTGCCCTCTTCGCACTCCCCACGACCTATCCTGTCCTTCATTATTTTCTGGGAAGCGAAAAACGCTCAATCGCAAACTATAAAATGACTTCACCCGTGCTGGGTTGGATATTTGTTCTGCAAAGACCAGTCGCTGTTATGGCGCTGTGGCTCTGCATCGTACAAAAAGAATTTCTGATATTGTCTGATAAATTATCCGTGGAGAAAAAATGAAACTCAAAAAAAATCTGCTGCACATCGCGACCGCATTTTCTGTTTGCTCAATCTCACTCAGAAGTGCCGCATCCGAAACGACGCCCGCGCCTACACCAGTGCAGGTGTCTGAGGGAACGGAAAAACAATCGAGACCGCGCACCGTGATGCATTTCACGCTTTTGGATGCCCCTTATAACCTCCGCCATGGCTACAAAAGCCCGAGCATGGCCGAGTCGTTGGACATCTCGCGTAGCTGGTACAGTGCCGTTCATTACGGTCTTGAACACATTCTTCCCAACGAGGACACACGACTCAAACGCTGGCTGCGATTCAGCCTTCTTTTTGCGGCCGACTATAGTCTGTCTACGTTTCCGCTCTCGACCGCTTGGACTCATGAGGAATGGCATCGTGCTGTCATGACCCACAGAGGCATTCCGAGTCACAATACGATCAACGACTTCAGGCCATTCGGTGATGTGTACTCAGTCAACGGCCAATCCGATGAGGATCACATCCGCCTCAAAAGCCTGCACCCAAAAGATCAACTGCGCTTGTCGATTGCCGGAAATGAGAGTGAGCGTGAATTCATTCAGTCGCTCAAGAAAGACCACTTCTACAGAAATTTAAGGACAAGCAACAATCTGCCGTTGATGTGGCTGATCCAATTCGGCTCGACCGGCTACGTGCAAGCTGTTGTCGATGGTGACCTCGACAAAACCATTCCGAAAATTGAAGAACGGGAGGGCAGCGACATCCGTGCACGTGATTTCGTTGGTCCGGATTACTCAGGCTGGGTGCGTGACCTTTTCCGTCCGAACGAAAAATATGAGGAACGCGGAAAACATCCTTCCGGCGTGGGAATAAAACGCTACACAGCATTTGCCGATCTCAGTAAAGAAGAACAAGACTACCTCAAAAAGCAAAACGCTCTTCATTATCTCAACTTTCTCGATCCGGAGCTTATCGGCATTGACGCATTCTCCATGACGAGTCCCGCGACCGGTCGCAAACTTGGATTAAACGCATCTCTTGCGCATTACTTTGCACCCTTCGGCTATGCCTTGAGACTCAACTTATTCATGAAAACCATCGAAAAACAGACTCCTTTCGGCACTCAAGGACTGTTTTTTGCGTGGCAGCAGAACATCAACAAAGAACGCAGCCTGCCGCAAATCGAAATGGAACACCGTCCGCTTCCGCTGTCTGACACCCCGTTTGGTTTGGGAGCGCGTGTGATGCTTTGGATGCAACCCAAAGACCTCGACTTTTATTCAACGAAATCGGAATTTGGCGGACTAGTCGCAGCAAAGCTCATTCACAATGCAGCCGAAGGCTGGCAACCGTGGATAGAGGTGAGCGGAAAAACAAAAGGCTGGGTCGCGGGAGAAGTTGATCTCGGCAGCACATACGGCCTGCGTGCCGGTCTTGATGTTGAAGTCACCAACAATTAAATGACGTATTTTTTTAAAATTTAACCTGATTTACGATCACCGCCGACGAGGCTCGTCTCGTTTTTCTGGAGGTGATACATGATCGCTCGCACTTCACGTCTCATATTGTCGGCTCTTCTTTCTGTCTCCTTCGCTTCGGCAGCAATGGCAAAAGGAAAAAAAGGCCAATACGTCGAAATGTCCTACGACAAACTGCAATGGAACGATGTTCCCGGCACACCCTTAAAGGTTGCAGTTCTGTGGGGAAATCCTGAAAAAGGCGCGCACGGCCGTTACCTTAAACTTCCCGGCGGTTTTGAGGCCGGCATGCACTCCCACTCTTCGCCTTATCACGGCGTTCTGATTAGCGGCACATGGATGCACTGGGAAGAAGGCACAACGACACCCACCGAACTTTCAGCCGGTTCATATGTTATGCAACCTGGAAAGAAGAACCACGCTGACAAGTGTAAAGAAGGCTCAGACTGCGTTGTTCTGATCGTGCAACCTGGAAAGTCTGACTACATTCCAGCCAAGGCTCCTGAGAAGAAGTAAGCTGCCTCCCGTTTAGAACTTGCAGGTTCCGGGCACGCGCGGGAACGGAATGACATCACGCACGTTGCCCATGCCTGTAATCCACACGAGCAACCGCTCCAATCCGAGTCCAAAACCACTGTGCGGAACACCGCCGAACCGGCGCAGATCAATGTACCATTCGAGGTGCTCAGGCGAGAGGCCTTTGGACTTGATCTTTTCAATCAGAACATCTTCGCGGTCTTCGCGTTGGCTGCCGCCAATCACCTCGCCGATGCCGGGCATCAGCAGGTCCATGGCGCGCACGGTTTTTCCGTCGTCGTTCTGATACATGTAAAACGCCTTCAGAACTGAAGGATAGTTGTACACAATGGTTGGCGCCTTGAAGTGTTCCTCACAGAGGTAACGTTCATGTTCACTCTTGAGGTCTTCGCCCCATTCAACCGGATATTCAAACGAACGGCCGCATGATTTGAGAATCTCCACAGCCTCCGTGTAGGTCACTCGCACAAAGGGTCGCTCGAGTGCCATTTTGAGGTATTCGCGCGTTTCAACGCCGTTGCGGGCAATGATGTTTTCGAGGTCGTCGGAGCAATGATCGAGCACATCTTTAACGACGTAACGAATCATGTCCTGCGCCAACTGCATGTTGTCTTCGATTTCATAAAAAGCCATTTCCGGCTCAATCATCCAGAACTCCGACAAATGCCGGCTGGTGTTTGAATTCTCTGCGCGGAAAGTCGGCCCGAATGTGTAGACCTTGCCCATCCCCAGTGCGAGCGCCTCGGCCTCCAACTGGCCTGTCACGCACAGCATTGCGGGCGAACAAAAGAAGTCTTGCGAATAATCGACAGCACCCGACGGCGTGCGCGGAAGTTTGTCGAGCGGAAGTGTCGTGACCTGAAAGGTCTCGCCTGCGCCTTCGGCATCGGACGTCGTGAGCAACGGGGAATGAATGTAGTAGAAACCCTGATCAGAGAAAAAACGGTGAATGGCCTGACTGACACGTGCGCGGATTCTAAAAACGCCCGCAAACGTTGCAGTCCTGCCGCGCAGGTAAGCCACATCACGCAGATACTCGTAGGTCATGTCTTTTTTCTGCAAAGGGTACTTTTCAGGATCAGCAAATCCATAAACGTGAACGGAGGTCGCCTGTACCTCAAATTTCTGCCCCTGCCCTGGGCTCGCAACCAATTGCCCCTCGACGCGGACGGAAGCGCCAGTTGTCAGCTTGCTGAGATCGGCCTCATAATTAGGCAGATTAGCATCAACAATGACCTGAATTGAACGTCCGGATGAACCGTCATTAATCTCGAGAAACGAGAACTTCTTTGATGCGCGGCGGGTTCTCACCCAACCGGCGATTGTCACCTTGCCCAATGCCACGCGCTCTGCGTGAATGTCAGCTATTGAAGTCAGCGATTGTCTGCTGGTCGCCATGCGTGAAAATCCTTTGTCCGAGGTAGGTCTTATGCTACGCCTGAAGGCGTTAATGTGGCACACACACAGGCAGAGTTCAACCGATGCAATCTGACTCATCCGAACGTCCAGACCGCTTTGAAAAGACATGGGAGCTCGAGCCCATGGGCGATCAGCCGCAGGCGATTGAAAGCCTCGTCGAAGGTGTCGAAGCCGGCGTCAGCGAGCAGATTCTTTTGGGCGTCACGGGTTCAGGCAAGACCTTCACGATCGCAAACGTGATTTATCAGACGCAGCGGCCCGCACTGATACTGGCACCAAACAAGACCCTCGCCGCGCAGCTGTTTCAGGAATTCAAAGCGCTTTTTCCCAACAACGCCGTCGAATATTTCATCAGCTATTATGATTACTATCAGCCCGAGGCGTACGTCCCGAGCACCGACACTTTCATCGACAAAGTGGCCACCATCAACGAAGACATCGACAAAATGCGCCACGCCGCCACGCGCAGTCTGTTGGAACGTGATGACGTGATCATCGTATCGAGTGTCAGCTGCATTTATGGTTTGGGCGACCCGGAGGCTTACCTCAAGGCGATGGTCATGGTCGAAGAGGGCGATCGCATTGGTCGTGATGAACTGCTCTCCCGCCTTGTGGAAATTCAGTACACGCGCAACGACATCAGTCTTGAGCGCGGCAAATTCCGTGTGCGCGGTGACGTTGTGGAAATCATTCCCAGCCACGAACGCGAAAAAGCGCTGCGCATTTCATTTTTCGGAAAGAAGATTGAGAAACTGCAATACATCGATGCGCTGCGCGGAACGATCATCGAGCGGGTCAAACGCTGTGCCATCTATCCGGCCTCACACCACGTGACCGATCGCGAACAGCTCGAAGGTATTATTGAACGAATCTCGCTGGACCTGCTCGACCGCTGTGAGTGGTTCAAAATGAACGGGTATTTGGTTGAAGCTCAGCGACTCGAACAACGTGTTTTGCACGATCTCGAAATGATGCGCGAAGTCGGATACTGTCAGGGTGTTGAAAATTACAGCCGCTATTTGGACAATCGGCAGCCGGGCGAACCACCATCGACACTGCTCGATTATTTTCCGTCAGACTTCCTGCTGATTGTCGATGAGAGTCACGTCACCATGCCGCAGATCGGCGGCATGTACCGCGGCGACCGTGCGCGCAAGGAGGTTCTCGTCGAGCACGGATTCCGCCTGCCGGCTGCACTCGACAACCGGCCGCTCAACTTTGATGAATTCATGACGCGAATGGGTCAAACGATTTACGTTTCTGCC
>JBEDKY010000351.1:0-3943 GCA_041171905.1 Pseudomonadota bacterium | reverse complement strand
CGACTTGTCGCTCTCATTCCTGCACCGAAATTCCACACCACACGCTATTATGGAGTTCTTGCAAGCCGCTCACCGCACCGGAGATATTTACCAGACAAACCGACTCCACTGATTGATGTCGAACAAAGTGCCGATAGTCAGGATTCAGATCCACCAGTGGCAGGTTCTGCGGGAAAAAAACAAAAATCGCGCAAACGACAACGCATCTCCTGGGCACAGCTGCTCAAACGGACATTCAAAATCGATGTCCTCAAGTGTGATAAATGCGGCAGCGGACGCATGAAACTCGTGGGCGTTGTGTTTGATCAACCCACCATCACAACAACGCTGCGCGCATTGGGTCTCCCCGTGCGGGCGCCTCCCATTGCACCAGCCCGCTCCCGGCCATTGCTTGATTGCAGCAATGGCAACGATTGGGCGGGCGGGGATGTCGACTACGGGTGGCCGGATTAACGAAGGCCCCTTCCACATCCGAAAAAACTTAAAACATCCCCGCTTGGATCAGTTATCGAAACTGGCCGAGGACGGCGGGTATTTGCCGTTTTTGACCCACGCACCTCGGGATTGGTGGAGATTTGGGCGGGTTGCACTTCCAAAAGGCAAAATCGAGCACAAGGTCAGACGACGGCCGACGCAAAGGTGGGGTTGTGAGGGCTGACAGGCGGGGATTTTACGGGAGGATGCGATGCCAATGTGACTCATTCGGTTTAGACGGCTGGATATGTTACGATGTACGTCTCTTGCTGATGCAGCAGCGTTTTTCTGAACTGAAAGGTTTCTATGGTTTCACGATTGCTGTTAATCAATTTTGAAAAGCTGCAAAAATCGAGCCTGTTGGTTCGCGACACACTCTCACATCTACCTCCTCTTGATCCCGCTATTTTGAACAATCCGAGGGAAATGGAGCCGTACGACGCCCTCGCGAGTCGGTTTGAGCGTTTTGTAGATATTGCCGTCAACCGTTTTTTCCGCTCAGTAGAGATGGAACTCAAAATGGAGGCATCAGACACAATCCGCGACCGCCTGCTCTTTGTTGCAAAACAGGGTCTTGTGAGCTCCCCCGAAATTTGGCTTGAAATGCGCGATTTCCGCAATCGTATTGCACATGATTATTTGCCTGAACAGCTTGTATCCATTTTTGAGGCAATCAGAACCCGATTCCTGGCTGAAATCATTTTTTGCGTTGATGAGTCTCGCAAATTAACAAGTCAAAGTTGAGAAGGCCAACTATGTTCCGTCTTGACCTCCTTGAGCGATTTGCTCTCTCCCAGATGTACGCCAAGTTGCCGAAGTACTGTGACTCCTGGCTTTTCGGCTCTCGGATTCAGCCGGAATCTAAGGGTGGCGATATCGACATTTTACTGCAGGCCGACATCTCCACGTCTGAACAAATTGAACTCTCGCAAAAACTGACTCTTGAATTTCAGTCACACTGTGAAGAGAAAATAGACGTCGTCGTCTGCCCAAAAACAAACCTGACACTCGAACAATCTGAATTTATCCGCGCGATAAATAGAATCCCGCTTGACAGTGTGGTGAATGCACCGTTGCTTGATCATGTCGCTGTGCTGGTTTCCGATCTCGACGAATGCAGGCAAAAAATTCGAGACTGGGGTTTCTTTTTGCAGGCCGAGCAGAACTTTGAGGGCGAAGGAACTCGTGAATGTTACGTTGGTGAAAATGAGCGTCCATCGCGCGTTCTTCTTCTGCAGGCCGTGAAAGACGGTCCCTATCAGAGCACTTTTCAAAAACGCGGTGCGGGCCTGCATCATATCGGTGTTACGGTATTCTCACTTGGCGACTTTTTGCAAAAACTGCACGGAACAGGATGGCAGATTCACCCTGCAAGTCCTGCAAACCGTGATGCGGAAGGTCCAGTGTATCTGTATGGTAAAAACGTTCCACTGATTCTTGAGGTCAGCCAGCGCCCACCGCTAAAGCCCTCAATTCTCGCACCTGTGGTTCAGAGAGTGCGTGTGAGAACTACCCATGAGTTGGTCAACACAATTTCATGCATGAACATCAATGAACTCTCGTGGAGCGTGGATGAAGAAACATCCATCATGGTTTCCGGTTACTGGAAATCTATTCGCAGCATAGCAGGGTATGTGGATTGACGCCGAACATGGGCCGATGGTCAGGATTCGGCTCCCTCAACGGTGTGTCGACGCGCAGAGTCACAAACATCATGGAGTCGATGTGCGGCTTTGATATTAGTTCACAAGAGGTGAGCCGCGCAACGGCGGCGCTCGATGAGCAATTGCAACTGTGGCGCAACAGACCTCTGGGTGAGTTCAAATATCTGCTTCTCGACGCGATCTACTGCAAGGTGCGAGAAGGCGGGATCGTCCGAGACTCTGCGTGTCTGATTGCCATCGGAATATCGTCCACCGGCGTCCGCGAAATTCTGGGCACAGCTCTCGAACTCGGCGAGCAAGAAGTTTGCTGGCGGACTTTCCTTAAAGACCTTCAGGAACGAGGATTGCACGGGCTGACACTCGTGGTGTCGGATGATCACGCAGGGCTCAAGTCAGCCCGAAAAACAGTGTTTCCGAGCGTCCCTTGGCAACGCTGCCAGTTCCACCTTCAAAAAAATGCGCAGGCGTATGTTCCGCGTGACGACATGAAACCTCAGGTGTCTGCAGACATTAGAGCGGTGTTCAACGCACCATCGCTGGAGGAAGCAGAACGACTGCTCGGAATCGCTGTCAAAAAATATGAGAAGACTGCACCCCGACTGTCTACCTGGATGGAAAACAACATCCCAAAGGGCCTGACCATCTTCAATCTGCCAAGCACTCATAGAAAACGCCTCAGAACGTCAAACATGCTCGAGCGTTTGAACGAAGAGGTGCGCAGACGCATCAAGATTATCGGCTCGTTTCCGAATAGAGATGCAGCGCTGAGACTCATCTCGTTCATCTTGTTGGAACGGAACGACCAATGGGGAGGAACGAAGAAGTATATAACCTTCAAATGAGCGTGTCATGGAGGGGCGCAATTTTACAGAAACCATGTTGCACGATCGTTCCAGTTGCCGACGTCACAAAAGTCTCGCTGTTGTTATAATCTCCCAGTCAACTGTCCCCGACTTTTTACTGAAAGCTGTTTTAACGTCGGACAGCCAGATATCGTTGATTCAGAAGTTGGTAAGTGCTCAGGATGCACGCGCTTCAACCGGAGAAACCAACGCGTCGCTTCCCACGCCGAGCCCGACCCACAGTCCCGATACTGTACCCAAAGTGCCGATGCTCAGGATTCGGATCCACCAGTGGCTGGTTTTTCGGATAAAAAGAAAAGATCCCGCAAACGAAAACGCATCTCCTGGGCACAGCTGCTCAAACGCACTTTCAAAATCGACGTGCGTAGTTTCAAAAAAATGCTGCGACAAATGCGGCGGGCGCATGAAACTCGTAGGCGTTGTGTTTGATCAACCCACCATCACAACAACGCTGCGCGCATTGGGTCTCCCCGTGCGGGCGCCTCCCATTGCACCAGCACGCTCCCGGCAGTTGCTTGATTGCGACAATAGCAACGATGGGCGGGAGCAGATGTCGACTACGGCTGGCCGGACTAACGAAGGCCCCCCTTTCTCGGGATGGGTGGAGATTTGGGCGAGCTACACTTCCAAAAGGCAAACTCGAGCACAAGGTCAGACGACGGCTAACGCACAGGTGGGGTTGTGAGGGCTGACAGGGGGGGATTTTTCGAAAGGGTTCGATGCGGAATGGGCCTAATTTCACTTGCTATGGGGTTTGTCAAGTCTTTGAGAAAACATCTCCATACTGGCTCAAGGCCAGTAAAAAATATGCCTTAAATTTCCTTCACAGTACAATCGCTCGAATCAACTTAAAACTCTCTTGTCCGACAACCTGCTATTCGTGGTCAACACCAAAGCGCCGCCACAAGTGATTTTATTCGTATTCACAAAGAGATTGCCCCA
>JBEDKY010000350.1:0-12091 GCA_041171905.1 Pseudomonadota bacterium | reverse complement strand
GGCTCGGAAGGTCGAGATGGTTGGTCGGCTCATCGAGAACAAGAAAATCAGGTTCATTAAGAAAGACTTTGGCAAGCTCAAGGCGCATCCGCCAGCCGCCCGAAAGCGTTCGCGGATCAGCATCAAATTGCTGCGGTGAAAAACCAAGACCGCAGAGAATGCCGCGAGCACGGCTCTCAACCAAAAGTCCGCCTGCATCTTGAAACTGCCGCTGGGTCTTTTCAAAAACATCCAAGGCCGATTCACTGCCTTGCTCCACCAGCGCAGCCTGAGCGTGTTCGAGTTTGTGCCAGAGGTCACGGATTCGCGAATGACCTTCCACACATTCCTGAAGGAGAGTCGGACGCGGATTGGGGTTGGGCTCCTGTGGCAAATAGCCGATTTTGCATTCGCGCGGCCTGACAATGTCACCCGAATCACACTCTTCCAGACCACAAATCATGTTAAGTAGTGTGGTTTTTCCGGCACCATTGGCGCCTACGAGTGCCACCCTGCCGCCAGCCGGAAAATGATACGAGGCATCACGCAGAATGACGCGCGCGCCGAATGATTTGCTCACATGCTCAAGGCGAATCACCCGACCATTCCCCGCTGTTCAATCCACCGGACGAATTCGGCGACGGCAGGCTTGCGGTATTTTGGCAGCTCATTGAAAATTTCATGTCCTGCGCCTTCAATCTCGAGGGTACGCAGACGGCCTTTGGGGAACAGCGGTGCCACGACCTTTGTGCGCGCAGGGTCAACGAGCTTGTCGCCGCCGGCAAAGACGAGCGTGACCGGCGAACGCACACTCTGTGCGGCGCGATTGACCATATCTTCCTGCATACTGCCAAGAAACACTGCGCCGAAACGCGCGGAAATTGAAACAAGGTTCAATTCGTCGGCCACGTATGCGGCGTTATTCTCGGGATTCTCGGAGATATTTTCAGGCTTGATGTCAATCGGCACAGGTGCGAGCGGAACAATCTTCGGCAAAGCGGCCGCGGCCATCTTTTTCCACTGGGGGACATTTTGCAGAACCCTGTAACAAGGCGAACTCAAAAACACCGGTGGACAGGCATCCTGGAGAATGGATGCGGCATAAGTCACCAGAAGCCCGCCAAAGCTGTGCCCCAGCAAACCAAAAAACATTTCTTTTTTGTTGTGCAGGCCGAGCAGTGATCGCGCATGATTCACAACGAACAAAACGTCAAGCACGAGGGCATGCAGATTTTCAACGTCACCTCGTCGTGGTCCAGATTTGCCGTGCCCACGTAAATCAAAGCAAGCAAAAAGCATATTTTTAGAACAAGCTTCTTCAGCAAGCTCAGCATACCGGCCGCTGTGTTCTCCAAATCCATGCACGGCAAGAACGAGACCTTCGATTTTTGACTCGGACTCGGCAATTCCCGCCGGCGCGAAACAACGAAAGAAAAGCTCCGTTCCGTCAAAACTCTTGAGATATTCGGTACGTTCAACAGCCATCGGGAAACTACCTCCGGAACAGTCAATTTTTTCCGCGCAGATGATTGGCGAAGAGCGGAAAGGTTTAACAGGCGGCTATTCAAGATTCCAACGTAGGATGAGCAAAGAGTGTCTCGACCACCAATCGGGGGGAATCCTATGCTTCGCAGCCTCCAAACAGCCGCTACCGGTATGGAAGCACAGCAACAGCTGATCGACACACTGTCAAACAACATTGCCAACGTCAACACGAACGGCTTCAAGCGTGGCCGTGTGCATTTCAACGATCTTCTGTATCAAAATCTGCGCGCCCCCGGTCTGAGTTCAGCCAATGGCGCCGTCGCACCGTCTGGAGTGCAGATTGGTAACGGAGTGCGCGTGTCATCGATTGAGAAGGCATTTGAAGAAGGCAGCGTCAAAATCACAAAAAACGACACCGACGTGATGATCAAGGGGCGCGGATTCTTCCGCATTCAGATGAGCGACGGCTCATTGTCGTACACAAGAGATGGCGCTTTCAAGCGCTCTCCCGAGGGACGTCTGGTCAACGGCGAGGGCCTTCCGTTGGTGCCCGAGATTGTGATTCCTGCTAACACCCTTCGTGTTCAAATCGGCCTCGACGGCGTAGTTTCGGCCACGATTCAAGGCGAACAGGAGCCGCGCAACATCGGTCAGGTACAGATCGCCACCTTCATCAATCCCGCGGGTCTTAATTCCATCGGCCGCAACCTTTACACGCCAAGTCCTGCCTCCGGCGAGCCGATCGTCTCGGCGCCGGGAGAGAACGGCACTGGCCAACTCGGCCAGGGAGAACTGGAATCAAGCAACGTCAACATTGTGGAAGAAATGGTCACCATGATCACAGGCCAGCGCGCCTACGAGCTCAACAGTAAAGTCATCAAGACAGGCGATGACATGCTGGCGACCACCAACCAGATGAGATAATAAGAATGCTGGCGATTGATTTTCCTCCGAACCAACCCATCGCACTTGAATACGTCGGTCTGTCGCAGAGCGGAGCGGCTGCCGAGTTGCAAAAAGACGTCCTGCGCCGGGCTCTTTCAGAACTGCTTCCGGCGGCTGATGAAGTGCTCGAGGTTAGCACTGCAACTGCGAGCAGCAACTCTTCTGGAATCTTCATGCGCTGTCTGCAATGCGATGTGAAGGGAGACCTCAGTCAGTTCACAATGAGAGTGCAAGAGGACGACCGGTTTGGTGCCGTCAAAAATCTCAGCCGCTCACAATTTCGCCTGCACATCACTCCTCAAAACGGACAGACCCAGACTTGGACGGTTGAAGTCGGAACACGCAAGCTTGCATGGTATCCAATGCTCAAGACTGATTCCCTGACTGCGGACGGCAAACTCAGCAAGAAAAATTTCGTCAGCCTGAGCTGTCTCGAGGGCGTGAACTGCCCGCAGACAAAACTCTATTCCGACCAAAATGACTGTTTCTCGCAGGTACAGAAATGGACCGCACGCAGACTGGACACCTCCGCCTTGTCGTTTTCAGGCAGACAGTCTCTTTTGCTCGCCGCAGAACGAATTCCCTTCGTTCACGAAGTCAAGGCTAATTCGTTTGTGCGCGCATCGGTCGTTTCAAAATCATCCTCTCTCAGCATAAAAACATCGGTAAAAGCGCTCAAATCGGGTGGACTTGGCGAGACAATTCCTGTCGAGATTCAAACGATGGCGAACACCTATCAACGGGGACGTCAAATCGAAGCGCGCGTGATTGCAGAAGGCGAGGTGGAAATTGTTCGCTGACCTGAAGGACAGTCTTCACATCAAATGGGAATCGGCGGTCGAGTGGTACATCCTCAAGGTCGACAGTGCCTCGGTGCGCCTGAACAGCTATTCACAAAACGCGCACAACAGGCTCGAAGAACTTTCCAATCACCAGCAGCATCCGCGCAGACTCCTGCAGCTGACACTGCTCGGAATCATCCTGACCTTCACTGTACTCCTCTTCAGTTGTCAAACCGCCCCCCGTCCGGTCGCCTCCATCCAGCCGCGTAAATTCGATGCCGCGCGTCCGGAGCGTGAACTCGATCAGTTGTACATCAGGCGCAATGATCTGACGATCAAAAATACTGAGTCCGGTTCCAGCACAGGGTCGATCTGGGCAGATGCAAGAGAGCCACGCAGCTTGCTCACGGATGCTTCGCCCAGCAAAGAAGGGCAAACCATTACGATCAATATCCCAGACGAGCTGCAGTTTGATCCCAGAAGTGCAACCGCTGACGGCAACGCGGACCCGAAAAACAAAGACAAAAACAAATCAACGGCAGGCAAGGATGCAAACAAAACCGCGGAACCGGTCAACGGCATCAAGCTGACTGACCCCGACGAAGCAAGTCCATCACAGAGACTCGCACAGCGGCCTATCAAATCATTCAAAATGCAAATCGTCGGCTTTGAGCCATCGGGCGACGTCTACCTTCGGGGTATCAGAAAATACACCGGAGCCAACGGAGAAGAAAACTCCATTATGGTTTTGGCAAAAGTACCGCGTCGCCTCCTCAGCAGTTTCGAGCTTGATGCACGTGAACTGACCGATGTGGCAGTCAATGAGGACCTGGGCGGAAGAATGCGCGAGTATTCGGCCTCAGGATGGGATGACATGGTTTCGCGCAGACTCGCCGGCTTCACACCTGATTTGAACTCTGAAAATGCCACTCTCGATGCACTGCGCGACGAGATCAAGACAGCTCAGGCGTCCTTGCGTGATCAGGCCAAGGCAAACGAAATGGAACGCGAGCGCATCCGCAAAGATCGCAGTCGGCTGAGTGCTGCCAATGGTGGTTCTCAACCTGCCGGTGGAAATGCTCCCGCGGCGAATGCACCCGCCCCACAGCCTGCCCAGGCGGCACAACCGGCTGATGGCAAGGAGGGTGACAAATGAATTTTCGTGGCCGTTGCACAAATTTTTTCTTGCTTCGCACCCTACTCTCGCTGCTCTCAACTTACTTCGCTTTCGCTCATGCACCCGCAGCTGCAGCTCAAGAACAAAAAAATTCCGAACTGCAGAATGTGAGGCTTAAAGACCTTGTTGAATTTCGCGGTGTTCGCAGCAACCCTCTGGTCGGACTCGGCTTGGTTGTCGGACTTCCAGGAACGGGCGACAGCAAAGCGAGCCTCGCGACCAACAAATCCGTGGCCAATTTGCTGAGCCGATTAGGCACTCAGGTGGGCGCCAACGAAGTCGTGACAAAGAATATCGCTGCTGTGGTCGTCACCGCAGAGCTACCAGCTTTTGCACGCATTGGTGATAAGCTGGATATCCAAATCGCAGCCGTCGGCGACAGCTCGAGTCTTGAGGGCGGCACACTTCTCATGACAACGCTCACAGCGGCGGACGGACAAATCTATGCAGTGGCGCAAGGCCCACTGAGCATGGGAACCGCCATGGCAGGATCACAGGGTGGCGGAGGCGGCAATAACCGAAGCTCAGCACCCAAGACAGTCGCGATCAGTCAATCGGCGACGGTTGAACGTGAATTCCAGTCAACTTTCATCAGCAACGGTAACGTTGAACTCTCTTTGAAGAACGCGGACTTTACCACGGCACACCGCATCTCACATGCTATCAACAGCCGCTTCAATGAATTTCTGGCGACTCCGCAGAACAGCGGACTGATTCGTGTCAGACTCCCCGATCAGGCACGCGGTTCCGAGAGTTTCACACCCGTCGACTTCATGGCTGTTCTCGAACAAATCCGAGTCGAACCCGACAGCCGTGCAGTAGTTGTCATCAACGAACGCACGGGAACAATCATCAGCGGTGCGCAGGTGATTGTCATGCCGGTTGCCATTAGCCACGGGAGTCTTGAAATTACTGTTCAGGACGAGACGCGTTTTGTCAGCAAAATCCCAAGAACGACAACTGTGGGCGACCTTGTGCGTGCCCTCAACGAATTGGGCGCGGGGCCGCGGGATCTCGTTTCCATTCTGCAGGCACTCGATGCCGCCAACGCACTGAAGGCAAAATTGAAACTCATGTAAGGATGTGATCATGAGCATTCAGACAAACTCCGTTGCCTCCGGCTTGAACAACGCAATACTTCCACAGGACGGCGCAGCCGGCGCAAAGCGTGCAAACAACCCGGTAAGCGAAGAGCTGTTGCGCAAGCGCCAGGATGCCGAAAAAGCTGCGCAGGAATTTGAAACGATGTTTGTCGACATGATGGTTAAATCGATGCGTCAGACAGCGCAGCCCGAAGAAATGTCGAACGCCGAGGACATCTACCAAGGAATGCTCGATTCCGAATATTCAAAGTCGATGACGGCGGCCAACAATTTTGGCATCAGAGAGCAGATACTCAATTGGATGGAACAGGCAGACCCCAGCTTGAAAGCGGCAGCAGGAGCAAATGACAAACCTGCAACAAACGACAAAAACGCCACCGCATCCGAACAGGCCCGACTGCAAAACGAAATGTGGGCACTCAAGGCAGCTTCGCAGGCCTATCAGCTGTCGGGACAGAACCGCTGAGCATCAGCAAATCTTTGATTCCGAGAATTTCTGCCTCGGCACTCAGACTATGTCCGACGACAAAGCACGTCCAAACCTGCTCACACTGCTCCGCCGGAGTTGTTTCAAGCAAACCTCCGGCAATGACAATACCACCGCTTTTTTCGTGAATCTGAAGTGGCATCATTGCTTGCCACTTGTCGCGTAGCTCGGGGAAACTGGCAACGTTCAATTTCTCAAGCCAAGACTTAGGGACATGCAACCACACACCGACACGGCCGGGGATGATTCGTCGTGACAACGCGACAGCAACGCGCCCCATCGTATATCGAGGGTTGATTTCGATCATCGGAAAAAGCCTCAGTCGGCCGCCTTCGTCCCGATACACAAAAGCATCGATTCCAAAAGGCCCACAGAACCCACGCCCGGCCAGACGAGCACCGACCCATTCCGCCAAATGCTTCATCACGCCTTCAACATCTTTCCCTGCATGCGGACCCTGCGAAACAGGCTGATAAAAGAAGCGCAACAGCTCAGGATCAGCGTCCGACAAATAACGGCCGACACACGAACCGGCGTACTGTCCGCGTTCACTGTTGAGCACGCGCGTAAAACCCAAGATGTGTGTCCGTGCGGTTTCATCATCCAGATCAATGCGCGCCTGCAGCGAAATATCAACGACTCTCGAAAAGTAGGATTGCAACAATGGAAGTTCACCCGTCCGCCACGACTTCTCGAACCAGCGCCGCACATCATCAGGCTGTGACCGCCATGAACCATCGGCAACAGCGCCAAAGATGCGATGACGGCCCGATGCACTCCACGGTCTTTTCGCAACAAAACGTCCTTGCCGGCCATCGGCAGGGAAACGCGAAATAAATTCATCGAACTGAACCGAGTTTGAAACACACATGCCTGTTTCATCTGGCGTGACAAGGCGCGGATCATCAGGATGGACGAGCAGATATTCACGAAGAAGATCGGCTGCGGTATTTTTTGAGTGAACGTCGCGGAGAGCCTTTTGATCCATAGAGTGCTGTTCGCTCAATTTTAATCTTTGAGCGAACTTGAGCGAGGTCGGCGAAATTGCCCAAGGCATCAGGCCGCTGAGTTTTCTCGTCTGATTCAACTCAACAAAACTCTTCTCGGAAACGTCGCCAACCGAAAATTCAGGCAAAAGAAAACCAGCCGTGCGCAGTCCCACCAAAAATTCTACCGGCAACTCACGCCGCGTCACCAGCAGATCCGTTTGCGCAGCAAGAAACAACATCACCGGCGAGAGGTCATCGCGGGTCGACGACAAGACGGCGCTGAGCACTGGAGCGGTCGTGCCGCCGGCGCGGATCTCTTCCTCCGCTTCCGGATTGAAGTACACGAGACGCGGCGGGCGTCCCTTGGACTGACTAAAAACGTGCAGCGCATTGATGTAAGAATCGGCGAGACCAACCTCACGGCGATAATCAGCCCTGAACACCATCCCCTTCGCGCGCGAGGGGTTGATTTCGGCACCAAGCGCAGAACAAAACGCGTGCCAGTCGGATTCATTCTCTGGCTTCCACCTGCGAAACCAATTCAGTCCATGACGGACATGGCTCATCTCGTCCTGAAGAACCATCTCAAGTAGTTGTGCAGTGTGCACATCACCAAGTTCGTCGAGCACATCACGGAAATATGCGGCAAAATCGAGGTTCGCCTGTTCAAAGGTCAGGCTCATCCGGCAGACGTAATCCATCGGCGAGTTCATCGAGGCGCACTGCGACCAAAAAAAGTCGTTGAGCGGAATGTCACCGAACTCGATTCCGAGTGAGCGCATGCGTTCAATGTAGGCCCGAAGGTGTTTCTGCTCGTCGCGCATCGTGTGGGCGATGCCCAATCGGAACTGTGGCGGCGCATCGGGGAATTTCAACAAAGCGAGCGCCATCAACTCAAGCGCGAGCAGCTCATGGTTTGCAAAAAAGTGAAGAAGAACGCCAACCTGTGTCGGATTTAGGAGTTCGCTGCGTGAGGGGAATGCAACCCTCGCCTCTGCACCCCAGCGGGAGAGTGACAATTTTTCACAGCGGGCAGGCAGGGCTGGCAGATCAACAATGAGCAACGGATGCCGGTCGGTGAAAGGGCCACCATCCACCAACTTTTCGTCTAAAGACGAAGAAAATAGAATATTTTTAGCGAATTCCGTGAGCTCCATACGACTTCCAGTCAGTGCGCCTGATCACATCACTACGTTCCCAGCGTTTGGGGTGCAACAAATACCCGACACCGCGAGGGGTAATTTCAGCCGTTTGAGGGCCTCAACCCCGAGGTTGGCAATTCTTGCCGAGGGCTCCCCCGACATACGGCCACTTTTACACCACAGACAACTGCCATGATCTGAGAAGCTGAAAGTACATCGACTGAATGTCTTGGGAGTCGCTATGTCCAAGAAAGAAGAAAAAAAGCCCGCAGAAGATAAAAAGGCGGAAACGGCGAAGGCCGAAAAGGGTCCGCCCGACGAGATCGCAGAGACCCGCAAGAAACGCAAATTGGTCCTGTTCGCAGGCATTGGCGGAGTCGTTGCTGCCGCTGCGGCGGGTGGCGGATTCTTTGTTTACAAGACGTTCCTGCAAAAAGGCACATCCCTGGCAGCAAAAGCGCCAGTGGATGGCAAAGACGGCAAGGCCGAGGGTGACAAGAAAGAGCATGCCGACGGCAAGGGTGATGGCAGCGCCGACAAAAAAGAAGCTGGCAAGGATGGAAAAAAGGAAGAAGCATCCACCGATAAAAAAGAGGATGTGAAAGACAAGAAGCCAGAAGAAAAAAAGGAAGAAGCCAAAGCGGTAGAAAACAAGGACGGCGACAAAAAGGCGGCCGAAAAAAAAGATGACGGCAAGCCCGGCGCCGATGCAGGCAAAAAAGACGCTGAACAGGCTGGCGACAAAAAAGACAGTGCCAACCCAGCGAAAAAAGACGAGACGGCGGCCGGTCAAAAAGACGAAAAATCAGACCTGAAAATGTTTCAGTCCGACCAAACATTCGGAGAAACATTTGCGCTGCCAAAAATGGATTTGAATCTCGGCAATCCGCTGGAAAACAGATACCTGAGGATTGGTGTCTCCATTGAATACACGGGCGGGAAAAACCAACAGGAAGAGTTGAAGAAACGTGAGCCGCAGCTGCGCGATATTATCATCAGCTCTGTCAGCACGCGCACCAGACTCGATCTGCTGACAGAACGCGGAAAAGAAAAACTGAGACGCGAGCTCATCAATAAAATTAATGAGTCTTTCGAACGTCCGGTCAAGACTATCTACTTCACAGACTTTTTGGTGGAGTGAGACATGGAACAACAAGTTCTCAGTCAAAGTGAAGTCGATGCACTTTTGAATGCGGTCTCAGATGGACGCATTGACACTCAGGAGCACGACGACAAAGCACATGATTCGAATTTTGTCCGCTATGACCTGACAAACCAGGACCGAATCATCCGCGGGCGAATGCCGACACTCGACATCATTCATGACCGCTTCATAAGACTTTTCCGTGTTTCGCTGTCTGCAGCGTTGCGCAAGGTCGCAAACATCGGAGTCAACAGCAGCGGACCCATAAAATTTGGCGAATTCATGAACAGCCTCCCGCTGCCGAGCTGCCTGAATATTCTGCGTGTCGATCCACTGCGCGGCTCAGCGGTGATGGTCATCGAAGCGAAACTGCTGTACGGACTGGTTGACAGCCTTTTTGGTGGCGGCGAAGTTCCTTACACAAAAATCGAAGGCAAAGACTTCACGCAAATCGAAATTAAAATTGCCCGCCGGATCGTCATGGCGGCAATCGACGACCTCGAGAAGGCGTGGGCACCTGTATTTCCACTGAAGATTCACTACTCGCGTACAGAAATCAATCCGCAATTCGTTGCTGTCGTTCCGCCATCGGATGTCGTTATTTCGACCACCTTTGACGTTGAACTCGAGAAGATGAGTGGATCGATCAAACTGGTCATTCCTTATTCAACTCTCGAACCAATCAAATCAAAGCTCAGCGTTGGATTCCAAAACGAACAGCTTGAGATCGATCACATCTGGATCAACCGTATTAAAAATCAGCTTCTCGGCACACACGTCAATGTTTCGTGCACGCTTGGAACTGCCTGGATCAACCTGCGAGACATGATGGAACTCTCGGTCGGTGACATCATCATCCTCGATCATGAGGCTAACAAACCACTCGATATCACCGTCGAGGGGATTCACAAATACAGAGGCGTTCCCGGCATCGTCCGAGGCAACAGAGCAGTCAAAATCACGGAAACTGTGGGAGACATCTAATGGAAGACAACAATCAGGGATTCAGTCCGGAAGATTTTGGCCTCGACAACAAGGCACTTGGCGAAGCGTCTGCCTCGGAACAGAGCTCCCCCGCCAAGTACCATGAAGAAAGCCCGATGAGCCGCATCGACCTCTCAAAAATGAAGATGGTCCTCGACGTGCCACTCAAAGTCACAGTTGAACTTGGCCGCACGAAATTGCTGGTCAACGACCTCCTCCAGTTGGGACAGGGTTCAGTCATCGAGCTCGACAAGATGGCCGGTGAACCAATGGAAATTTACGTCAACGACAAGCTTGTTGCGATGGGTGAAGTGGTCGTGGTCAACGAAAAATTCGGCGTGCGTCTGACTGACGTCATGAGCGGACTGGGTATCGACGACGTTTCCACGCCTGAAGCAGTCTGAGACGAATTAACACTCTCGAGGTTACCAGATGAACAACTCATTCCGTTCAAACAGCATAAGAGAGATTCTCACGAGGGCGGCTGCAACATTCTGGCTGGTGCCGTCGTCACTTCTTTTGCTTCAATCAGCTTCGGCCAATGACGCAAACAAGGCGGCGGTTCAGCCGGCCACGGGCGTGGCCAAGACTGTCAACGCAGTTGTTCCTCCGATTCCTTCTCCTGACACCACAACTCAAGGTGCGACCTTCGAGCTGCAGCCGAAGAAGCCCGAAGCCGCAGCCGCCGACACAAAACCGAATGCTGCGACGGCCGCACAGCCGGCGAATACGGTGACAAGTACGAGTGAAAGCTCCAACACTACAGCCAGCACTGCGCTTCCTGCGGTCAATACGGCATCTACAAATACAACCGCTGCGGGAACAAGTTCGACCACCGCGAACGTTGCCCAGGCAGGCGCTGTGCAGCCTGACACCACTCAGGCGAATCAAACAGATGCCGTTAAAAACGCTGACGGCAGCACAACCTCAGGTGCAAACACAGGAAGCATGGTACCCAATGGCGCTGCACTTCAAACGCAATTATTACCAATTGGCCAAACAGAGAGTTTCCCTTGGACCACCCTGCTCGCGGGAACATTCCTCATCCTTGGAATTGCCGCGACCGGTGTGATGGCCGTTCGCATTAAACAAGGCCGGGGGTTCAGCACGGGAAGATCTGAAAAGCAACTTCAACTCATCACCTCGATGGCACTCTCCCCCAAACGCCAGATCATCCTCGTCCGAATCCGAGACAAGGAAGTCGCACTCGCGTCAACAGAACACGGAATCACGATGTTGACCGAACTTTCCGCTCAAAACCGTGGAAATCTTGCGTTGGTCGACGATGGCGGTGGTGAGGAGCCCCGCAGAAGAAAAGTCACACAACGTACAAATCAAGATGAGCCGGTCAAGTTGGTGGCATCTTCGACTCAAGAGGGCGAATCAGCCGGCGAAGAGACCGCGCTGGCCCGTTCTGAAATGCTGATGGGAGCGTTGAAAAACCTGCGCGAAAAAAATCTGCGCAATAAGCCGAGCAGGAATGAGGAACAAACAGCAGTTCCTGCGGCGACAGCCTCGTCCGCAGCGCGCTCAGGTGAATCCAGAAGCACAGAGAGAAAACTGGTCGATAATCCGCCGGCAGACGAAAGCAAGCGCGAATCAACCATGAAACAGACCCGCGCTGCATTCCCCAAGTACCTTGCAAACGCATTTGAACAAGAAAGCAAAAGAGCCCTTCCGCAATCTCAATCTCAATCTCAATCTCAATCGCAACAAGCAAACAATCAAGATGAGGCCGGAAACGTCACGAATATGATTCGCGAAAGGCTCAAGGAATTGCGCCCACTCTCCTGACGGTAATGCGAGCGACGACAATAACACTTTTACGCTCACAGGCGGATAAAAATGCGAATGACAATGGGACTGGTTCAAAA
>JBEDKY010000349.1:0-3748 GCA_041171905.1 Pseudomonadota bacterium | reverse complement strand
TTTTAACACTGCGGAATTCTCAAAACTAAAGTTTTTTGCCCATGATTCCGAAAACAAAAGGCTTTTGCGGAGGTGTGTGCGATGAGCCAAGCGATGTGTCGGTCTTTTCTAGCCTTTGTTCTGCTAGCTCAGGCATGCAACAAAACAGTTGTGTCCGACAAGGTTGTGCCGGTGAGCACGCCCGTTGTGACGGATGCGCCACCGAAAAAAGGAATCGGCGACGGTATCCCGGATACGAAGGCCATTATCAGGCTGACGAAGGCAAACTGTGATGCCGAGCGCAGGAGTGTCTTTCAACTGAAGGTGGCCGGTTTGGTCAACACCGAATGGATTCAAATTAATTGCAACGACACCGGCCGTGACATCGAGATCAACACCAAGAAAGGCTACTGCAATATTCTTAAGTTGAGAGCCGACGTCAGCTTCGAAAAGACGGGCCTCAAGTCGGAGAGCTATCAGCGGTCGACGCAAAAATCTGAGGACAAGGATTTTTTCAAGGTTTCACAGAAACAGGTGAATGGAACCGTATCAGGCATCAACATTGATTTCGAAGATACCAATGACGACTACTGGAATGTCGCGTACAAGCAGTGCGTTCAAGATCCCAGCAAGACAATCACAAAAGTTCCAATCGATGGTCGTGCTCTGTCCTGTTCGGTCATATTGAACGGCGAGACTGTGGGTGGCAAGAATGAAAAAATTGTCGACTGGAATGACTTTCAGTTTTCTGTCGAAAGTTCAGACGTGCAATTTGCCGTTGAAGGATTTCCCGACCTTGGTTGCCAAGCAAACTGAGACGCGGATGGCTCAATCCGCGTAACGGCTCAGCACCGCTCTGGCCATGGAAAACGTTTGTTCGCGCATCATTTCAGACAGGGCGCCAACGCGAACCTGAATGAAGGACCTGTTGAGTTTTATGTATAACGTTGTACCGAAGATATAGGCATCTTTTCCGAACCCACTTACAGGTTCTCTGACCGCCCCATCCTCGAGGGGTTCATTGCGCGCCTGATCATAAAACTTGATGGCATCGAACTCGCCGTTACTTTCCCAAATAATCAATGATGCCAGCCGCACTCCCAAGCCCGATGAGTTCGGGCTCGTCCAGACGCACGAAACAGGTTTTTGCGGGATCCGCGTTTCAGTTTTTGCAGTCGGTGTTGTTTTTAGCGGATAACCCAAAAATGTTTCGGCCTCGGCGTTCGTCAGCAGGGAGCAGACGTTGCTCTCGGTGTATTTGCGCGGCGCGGTGGCCGCGCTGTTGTCGGCAGTATTGCCTGCCGGCGGGTTGGACGTTGAGGGTGGCTGAGCCGACGAACCGTTTCCGGATTGGCCACCGCAGGCAGTCAGGACAAACAAGAAGACGGAGCATGCAAGGACAGCAGACTTCATGATGGAATCCTCCTGTCCGGCCAACCTACACTTTCCCCGACTCTGTTGTCATCCGGAATTTTCAATCAGCTTCCTGCAGCGCGAAAAAATCTCGTCGAAGGCCTCTTCGGTCAGCCTTCCTGTGAAGGTGTTTTGCTGGCTGGGATGATAACTCGCAATCACGTGCAAACCGTCCTGCAGTGAAACCTCCGCCCCATGCGAAAATTGCTGGTCTTTCTTCGGCTGCAAAGCAAGCTGCGTCCGGAGAACGTCCCAGGTGTTTTTCCATGCGATTTGTCCGAGGGCCAGTACGACCTTTTTGTTTTTTGCAGTTGCAAGGGTCTCTTGCAGAAAAGGCGAACAATTTTTTATTTCCAGCGGGCTCGGCTTGTTGTCCGGTGGTGCGCAATGACAGACCGCCGTAATGAGACAATTGACGAGTTCAAGTCCGTCATCTGAGCTCACTGATTCGGCCTGATTGGCGAATCCCGCCCGATGCAAGGCGCGATACAGCCAGACTCCGCTTTGATCTCCCGTAAACATGCGGCCGGTGCGATTGGCCCCGTGCGCCGCAGGTGCAAGCCCGACGATCAGCAGTTGTGCGGAAACCTCGCCGAAATTGGCCACTGGACGTCCCCAGTAATCCCAATCCGCGAACATTTTCTTTTTTTCTTTGGCGATGGATTCACAGTGAGCGCGTAAGCGAGGACACTCCCTGCAATCGATGATTCTTTGCGCGAGAGTGTCCGAGGGAGTTTTCACGGACGATTATTTTTTCTTTTCAACTTCGGCGCCGATGTTGATGCCGAGAAGCTTCACGGTTTTGCGGATGCCGTCGTAATCGCTGTCCTTGACTGTGGCGAATGCGTCCGAGTTGTTGATGCCCTTGAATGCATCCGGAAGCTTGCCGACACACGTCTGGAAGGCTTTGGAGATTTTTGCTTTCGACTCGGCTGAAACTTCCTTGCGTATAACAATCGGATCGTTGGGAATGTCGTCTGTCAGTGTGACGATTTTTACTTTTTCCTCGATGTCGGGGAACTGCACTTTTACTTTTTCACGTGCGTCCTTGATTTTTCCATCGACAGGCTTGTTGTAGAAGACAGCACCGGCATCGACCTGACCCTGATAGACAGCAGTCACAACTGCGTCATGCTTGCCTTGAAAGACTTCCTGAGCGGGTTTGATCTTGGCATCCATGAAGAGTTTTTTCGGAAGAATGTATCCGGAGGTGGAAGCTGGATCGACGTAGGCGATTTTTTTGCCGTTGAGGTCGTTCACACTTTTGATGTTTTTGTCCGTGCGCGCAAGAATTGCCGCGCGGTATGTGGTTTCACCGTTGCGTGAAGGCTTCAGGAGCGCTTCAGCGCCAAACTTTTCGTGCGCAAGCAGGTAGCCAAACGTCGGCAGAAAGGCGATGTCGACTTTTTTGGAGCCCATGCCTTCGATGGCAACGATGTAGCTGTTAGGCACCGAAATATCGAAGGTCAGTCCGGTTTCCTTTTCGAGGCACTGAGCAACCGGCTTCATGCTGGTCAGAATTTTTGTTGAATCTGTGGATGGTACCATCACGAGTTTGAGTGGATGTTTTCTGGTTCCGAGCTTCGAATCATCTGCGTTGGCTGTGAGCGAAACGACTGTCGACATTACGAGAAGTGAAGAAACGCGAGTAAACATCTGAAATCCCTCCGTGAGTTTTACCGGCCTCGGCATTACAGGAGAGTTGTTGAGAGTTCAAGAAAACTTATTTTGCTTTCGATTAAGCGGCTGTTTTGGCAGATATTTTTTTGGCTCTTTCGATGAGTACACGCGCCTCTTCGGAGCCTTCCTCAGGATGTGAGAAAAAGCATGCCTCTACCTGCTCTTTTGTAAAAAAGTCTTTGCTGCACGCGCTGCATGAATATTTCGCATTGTTGCGCCGGTAGGACTTCATATCTGCCTTGCGTAAGAAGACCGTGTCTCCGCGCGCAGCTCCGTCGTCGGTTGTCAGCTTGTCGAGCAGATCGGGGTCAACATCAATCGTTTTGCTTTTGAGTTGTTTTGCCTGAGTCGACGAGATTTCCAAACTTACATCTGAAGATGACGTCTGCAGTAAAGCCAACACGTCGGCAGCCAGGACGTTGGTCTCCGGCTGTTCGGCAACCTGGGCAAACTCGGACGCTTCGCTGAAGGCACTGGAAAGGTCGCTCCCTCCCATCGACATATCAAAGTCGAATGAATCTGTGTCGCGATTCGTCGGGCCTTTGCTGCCCGGTCGACGTGTCGCCTCGGGCGTCGAAGTTGCGAGCATAGTGAGGGCCGAATTGGTGTTGCCCTTGTTTGAGGGCCCTGCCTGCTCAAAATTTTCTTGATTCAGCAATGACATTGCGGTTGGTGC
>JBEDKY010000348.1:0-3527 GCA_041171905.1 Pseudomonadota bacterium | reverse complement strand
GAGATATACTCTCGCCAGGCGATTATCTGATGCTTTTTACAGATGGACTTTTTGAGGCTCGTGAGCGTCTCAAGACTGCAAAAAGCTCTTCGCGCCGACGGGAAATGTCGATGATCTTTAAGCAGTGCAATTCTGCTAGCGACGTCACTGATCGTATCACTCAACAGCTGAGCGTGTTTACAGACCATGAAAATTCCCTCACCGATGACGTCAGCGTCATAGTTCTGCGGCGCAGGGAAGGGGTATCTGAGCAGGCCGAGACTGAATCGGGAGGGGAGGCAGCATGAAAACAACTCTTGCGTTGATTCTTTCCTTGAGTTCACTGTCGTCCGCAAAGGCCTCTGAGTGGGAACTCAACGTTGATTCCGATGGCATCAAGGTCTGGACGCGTGAACGGGCGGGATCTAAATACAAAGAGGCCAAGGGAGAAGCGATCATTGCCGCTCGTCCGCAGGAGGTTTTCGCTGTGATTGTCTCGGCAGAAACCTGCAAAGAGTGGGTTTTTGGTTGTGTGAACTCCTACGTGATAGAGCGCCCGCGGCCGCAGGATGGCGTTGTGTATATGAGAACAAACAACCTCTGGCCGGTTTCGGATCGTGATGCGGTTTTTTTGGCCGAGACCACCTACGACGACAAGAATCAAATTTATCGGGCTAAACTGACGCAAAAAAGTGAGGTCCTTCCGCCCAACGAGGGTGTCGTCCGTATTGAGTCGATGGTCGGCAGCTGGGACGTTTATCCGGAGTCTCAAACGCAATCTAAAGTTGTCTTCTGGTCACATGTGGAACCTGGTGGGCTGCTTCCGTCGGCGTTAGTCAACTTGGCACTTTCAAATCTTCATACCTACAGCCTTAAGAACCTGAGGAAATATCTGAAAGACAGGAGCAAATAGCTTGTGTCAAAACTGATTCAGGAAGTCTCAAGTCCCGAAAAATATCACGAATTGTCGTTGAAAAAAATCGACATGTTAATTTCTTAGATATCTCTCGTTCACATATTCTCTTATTTTATCTGCCAAATCCGAGTGGCACAAACCTTGTTTCTGAGCCGTTGGTCCAATTTTCCACTACTCTTTTTGGCGTCATCGACCCTGGGAGGGAGAATGAAAATCACACTTCGGAAGCTGATTCCCGAGCGCCGCGTTGCCTCAACCAAGGAAATTTTGCCAGGCGTTCTTTTCGAGATGAAGAATATTTCTCTGGCCTCAATCAAGGTCTGGAAGTCGCGGGGTAGCCTTGTGACCCGCGTCACCGCTGCGCCGAACCAAAAAGTGTCACTTACGTCAGCAAATAAAAAGTCTTTCCTCGACTTGGTAAGTCTGGAGTTCCGTAATGGAGACGGAGCTGATTACGTGTCCCTGCAGTTCAGCATGTTCGACCCCAGTTCAGGCCAGAATGTCTCTGGTGACTTTCTCTTCGACGGATGTGGGCTAGAGAATATGTCTTTGCTTAGGGCTTACTTGAAGTAAAAAAGGAACATCCTCTGAGACAAAAAAAACAGGCATCCGACTCAAACAGAGTGCGGACGCCTGTCGAACCGTCTCGACCGTTGCAAAGACTGTTACTTTTGCAGCGTTTGATTCTTTTGGCTGGGATGCTGGACCTTCAGCGGGTGGATGCTTGTGATTGTGACATCACCGTCAGTCACGCGCAGGGTCACTTCCTTGCTATTTTTTGCGTTGTAGAGTGTCGGCACTCCTGAAGGGATTCGCAGCGTGCGCATTTTCTTTTCATTGGGCACCGCGATCTGAACGACTGCGGCTTGCGAATTGGGATTCACCAGATTCAAAGTCAGATTCTCGTTGAGACCGCTCAATTGAACCGAACTCTTGCGGCGCACCATGATGGGGTAGTCGCCAGGAACGGTCACATCGCCATCGCGCGGCAGATCATTCAAATCGAGTCCATAAAAAGCGGATGCACTCAAGCTGCTCGCTGCGAACGCAGTGCTCAGGAAGGCTATTGCCGCGGTGATGACAAAACGATTCTTAAAAATTCCCCGCATCAGGAATCCCCCCGCACTGATTTGCGTGTTTGTTTGGCTTAAGACTAGCCCTTTGCGGACAATTTTGGGACCCCCGATGAGCCGCTCTTTTGACGTTCGTTTAACTCGTGAAGATTTCACTCAATTGGTTGTCCGTTTTGAACTTGCATGACAAAGTGACGGTGCTTGATTTTTCTGAAATGGGACGGTGGCTGTGCAGTGGAAGTATGCTCAGGGTGCTTTAATATTAAGCGCAGCGTTTCATGGCGCACTCTTTTGGGTAGCCGCACTCACGTTGCCGGATTCTTCTTCTGCTCGCGAACCCGAGACAATCAAGGTGCGCCTCGCGGAACCACCGAAGGTTGTGACCACACCTCCTCCGGTTGTCAGCACGCCAATGCCGCGCCCACCCGTGCGTGTGGATCGTCGGCAGCCTGCTCCTGAAAAGCCTGCTCCCCAGCCTGAGGTGCGCGCGGGTCTTTCGGATTCGCTCGCCAAACCAGACACTGCACGTCCGGATGCACCGGCTGTTGCAGTCGGCAATTCGAGTTTGGCACCTGTGAATCCGGCCGATGCCGACAAACCACCGCCTGCCCCCTTGGCTGGTAGTGAGTCCGACAATGTCTCGGAGGCACTCACTGACTCTCCGGCGAAGTGTCCGGTGCCGCCCAACTTGGAGCTCACAACCGATGCACTCAATGCAGGGCTGACCAATGCTGAAGTGATCATCGAGGTTGCAGTGACTGCCGCTGGTCTTGTTCAAGAAGCCAAACTGAAAGCTGGTACTGGCTTTGAAATCGATCAAGTGGCTCTCAAAGCCGCGCTCAAACTCAAATGCACACCTGCAGTCCTCTCCGGTAAAGCAGTCGGGGTGGCAGGTAAAAAACTCGTTTGGAAGGTGATGTATGATTAGGCCAGTTTTTTTTGTTGCGCTCGTTTCGGCTCACACATGGAGTGTGTTTGCACAGACGGCAAACCTGACGCCAGCACCAACGCCAACTCCTGCGCCGACTCCCGCACCTGCTGCTCCAACGCCTGTGCCAACATCGGTACCTGCTGCGGCAGCTCCTGCGCAAACGTCGGCACCAACTCCCGCTGCGTCACAAGCGCCTGTGGCGAGCATGCGCAAGGTTGTCGGTGTGTTGGGTGTCTTGGGAACGAAGAAAAAGGCTGGCGGAGTATCGATTGTTTCATTGCCTTCGAAAAGCGTCTCGACAGAATCAAAAGCCGATGGTTCATTTGAAATTGAAGTGCCTGCGGACACCAAAACTCTTTCCTTCAAGAAAGAGGGATTCGTTCCACTGCAAGTTGAGATTGAATCCAACCAGACAGACGTGGGCACACTGATGCTCGAGCCTTCCGCGGAATTGTTGGGTGTGGGAATTATCCGCGCCCGCCGCAAGGTGGAAGTGAGTCAGCAAAGTTTGTCGCGCGATGAAATTCTTCGCGTCCCCGGCACCGGTGGTGACCCTGTGGCTGCCCTGCAGACGCTTCCCTCGGTGTTGCCCGTATTTCCTGGCGCTGCAAACGTCGTTGTGCGCGGA
>JBEDKY010000347.1:0-11295 GCA_041171905.1 Pseudomonadota bacterium | reverse complement strand
GGATTGATGAGTCCATATTCTTGTCCGGTGCTTTCGATAAATTGCCACATTCCCACGGCGCCTGCGTGGCTGACAGCCTGCGTGTCAAAGGCCGATTCAACCCAGGCAATGTATCCAAGCTCACTGGGTAGACCATGAATCTGAAGAATGTTTTGAATTTTCTCCCAGACTGCGTCGCGGCGCTTGAGCAGTTCGGAATGGCGATTGTTTTTTGTGTAAAAGTTGATCCAGTGTTCCACCTGAGCGAGGAATTGCGGATCCATCGCCGACGGGGGGATTTCGCCGAAGCGTTGTGAGATGTTGACGATTTCATCCCAGACGTAATGGCTCGCAACGAGAGGGACGTCCACGTCCTTGTCGGAGGTTCGTAAATTCGTGGCCTGTGCTTCGCTGACGTTGTTCCCGATTTGCAAGGTTGACGTTTGTTCAATCGGTATGAGCGTGGGAATGGTTCGGGCGAATACGTTGTTAGGAGCGTTGTAAGCCTGCCAGAGGCTGAAACAGACCCCGCCGATACAAAACCCGCTGACGGTAAACCAGAGCGGAGCTGTTGTTTTGAATGCGCTCTGCCGCTGCGGGGTATCTTTTGGAATCAACTCGAATCCGGATGTCATCGCCGGTGGAAGACTGGATTCCAGAGCTTCCCATGGTTGGACGAGGCACAAGGTGTTGAGGCCGAGTTGAAGTGTGTCACCAGCCTTGAGGCGGCTGTCCTGTGAGACTGGCTTACCGTTCACCATCGAACCGTTGGTGCTGTTGAGATCGTTGAAAGTAATCCGTCCGCCTGCATGCACGGCGATACAAGCGTGCCTGCGGCTCACGGTTGGGTCGCCGTCCACCCTGATATCTGAATCGGATTGCGATCCGACAATATAACTTTCCCCCGGCAGCAGGGTAAATTGTCTTGATTTCATCGTCCCGCTTGTAAAGCGTAATAAAAAGAGCTGACCGTTCTTCATACTTCACCACACCGGAATAGTAACTGTAATTCACCCAACTGAAGGACAGAGCCGTGCCCTATGACGCGAAAGTTCCGCAGCGGCCGACCATTGACCAGCAGTTGTCCGTCAGAGAAATCTTCAATGAGTGCCTTGTCGCCCTGAAAACTGATGCAACCATGCCTTCTGCGGATGTGTCTCGCATTGAGGCGAATATCGCAGTTGAATCCGCGTCCAAGTGTGACCTTGTTTTGTCGGATGCGGAATTCACGACCTTTGTCCTTGCCATTGAGAATCATCAGCAATGGTCCTTGTGAGCTGTCCAGACGACCTGATTCTTCCTCAAGGGAGTCGACACCGGTACGCATTCTTCGCATATGTCGCAAGGTCACAACACCGCCTATCAGCACTGATGTGGCAAGCCACTCGATCCATGCATTGATTGCGAGGCTCGCGCGCTGATCGATGATATGCATTCGCGGAGGCGGTGAAGGACGTTGCGCGGGATGCGCAGGCTGATCGGTGATGATTTGTCTGTTCAGAGCGTGGATTTGCAGTCGTTGCTGTGCGGCATTGAACTGCTGTCCATGATAATCGGCGGTGACGGCGACGTGAAGTTCGGGATTGCCTTGTTGTTCTAAAAGCGTCGCGGGAATCTGCGCATTGATTGAATATTCTTTGTCGAGGATGTTGCGGATTGACTGCAGTGCCCTGAAGGCTCCCTGGAGATCGACAACACGGAATACGCCACCCTGGGCGAGTATTTCTGTCTGCCGGCTCCAGTGGCGGCTTACGAAGGTTTCGGGTCGTGCAAAGATGATTTGATGCACGATAACCTGCATTTGCGTGAGCCGCTCTGCGCACTTGTTATTGCGCATCAGCTGGTCGCCTGTCGCAGGAATTGCTCCGCCGAGCAGGATGAGCGATTTTTGGTCTGCTGATTTGAGTCCCGCAGACGCCCATTTTTCAAATTTGTCGGCAGCAACGCACAGAGCAGAGTCGCGAAAAACTGATGCAGAAGTGAGTCCAACCGGATCTCCGAGCAGACGGCGCTGAAGCGCGAGTGTATTGTCCTGTTGCTGGGGATCGAGAATGATGCGCTCGATGGTTCGATCGGAGGCAACACCGAGTATGGACAGAAAATCGGCGTTGAATCCGGCAAATTCCTGCGCTGAAAGCGCACGTAATTCTTTGTTGAGTCCCTTCATGGTTTTGACGCCGGTCGCATCGTAGGCCCAGACAACCGCACGGTTGTTTTTACGGCGGGATGCGTCGAAGGTGACAAGACCCAGCGATGAAGGCGGGACTCGGTGTCCGTTCAGACTCAGCTGGAATGAATTTTTATCGAGTGTCGAAATCGGAAAAATTCCATTTTGATCGGATTCGAAAGCGGAAACTCTGATATTGACGTGTGTCTCATTTTCAACTCCGACCGACCTTACAAGCAGACTGCGTTGCGGTGCCGCTGAAGCAATCGACGGTATCATCGACAAGATCGGGACGAGCAGCAATGATGAGAGCGGTTGACTGCAACTGATCATTTTGAGACCACCAGTCTGACGCATCGGAACATAAATTCTCTTCTTCCAAAGGTGAGGATGTCTCCGTTCTCGAGACCAGTTCCCGTGCTCGGAATTCCATTTACCAACAGCGGTTCGGTGACGGACAAGGGGACGACCGTCCAATTCTCACTGTGGCGAGTGATGACGCAATGACGCGGTTTTATCTCGGCATCTGCGATGGATACCTCGAGACCTGACTGGCTTCCAATATGATTTTCACCGAAGAAAAGACGATAGTCGCGGCCCTGTGCTCTACCGTTGAGTTCAATCAGCCAACCTGCCGTGCAGGGAGTTCTAAATGTGAGGCGGTCTCTCAAAACAATTGTGTTACTTTCACCCGATGGGACAGGAAGAAGCGTGACAAACGCAAACAACTGCTCGCCTATTTGGATTGTGTCGCCATGACAAAGCGGGGATGCGCCTTCGCAGAGTTCATCATTCAACCAGAGTTGTCGGCGGCTCGAACCCGGATGAAGAATGGCAGATTCTCCCGAAATCACATCGACGATCGCATGTTGGCGTCCTGCATCGGGAGCTGTCACGACGACATCGCAGCGCGCCGATGCGCCGATTGTGTTCACCCCTGGATAGAGTCTGAGGTCCTCGCCGACGTGAACGCCATTCAGGCCGAGCAACCAGCCTGATGTTGCCAGCGACTGTCGCAGACTTGGATTTTGCCCGCGTGAAGCAGCGAGCGCTTCATCAACGTATGGAGTTCCCCACGTCGTGTTGTTGGGTACCGGCAGATTGAGTTTTGCAGCATGCGTGTTCATGAGGCGATCATACTTTGCTCATGCGGGGAAAATCCTGCCTGATGGCCAAATTGTTGGACGACCTGTGTTGTTTTGCAGCCCGCTGTCATGGAAACTGTTTGAGACGCCGCACTGAACGAGAATGCTTGGAGGTTTTGTTATGACGTCGATGAAGGGCGCACCGGTTTCTACCTTTAATCCCACTATCCGGAACCTTCTTTCGGCCTCGCTGAAGGAAGCCTGCAACGCTTTGGGTGTGACTGTCGAAGACCAAGCTCCCACAGTTCGCCGTTCAGTATTCATGGATGGAGATTATATCTCGGGGATTCGTGTCAGCGGCGCAAAATTTCAGGGCAACGTGACTCTCTCCTTGGACAAGACTCTGGCAAAGACGTTTGCTGATAAAATTTTTGCAAACGCACCCGCAAAAACTGACGAATCCATGATGTGTGATCTTGTCGGGGAAGTTTGCAATCAGATCACCGGCCAAATCCAGCGCTCCCTCGGCAAGCTCGGCTGCAAGATGCAGGTCAGCGCACAACAGAAGGCAAAGTCCGGGCCGCTCCTTGAAACGGGTTCTGCCCCTGAAGAGTGGTTGCTTGTTCCCTTCAAGTTGAATGAGGGGTGGGGAGTTTTGTGTTTTGGTTTTGTCGGTGAATTGGGAATTGGCAGCGACGAATCTCAGGAAGACCTGAGCGACGCGCGCAATATCACTTTCTTTTGAAGTTCTTTCAGCGGGTGGTCTTTTGATAGGTACAAAGCGCCGTGCCGTTGAGATTAACCTCGCTGGCAAGCGGGCCGAATCCGCGGGCGCCTGTGATCTCGGGGCTGATCGTCGCGGTGGCGGGCGAACCTGTGATGTCGAAACTCACGGCGTTGCGGGGTGTGCTTGAGGCAGAAGGTTTCTTTTGAGTCGATTCATTTTTCCATGCACGTGCAGCACCCTCGATAATGATCGAGGCAAGCCGCATGTTCTGCACAGCCAATGCATCTTCTGAGTTCAGATACTTTTGACCCAAATAGAGCTGAAAAAGGCTACCATCGCGCTTGCGGAATTGGTCAATTCGCAGGCTGCCTTTGTCGACAATCAACAGCAGGGCCGAATCGGCATTTTCAAAACGCTCGTCGCCGACGAATATTTGTTCACTGCGAACATCCGCGGGAGCGTTTTCGGCAAAGGTCAGGGTGAGCGTTCGTTGCGCAGGCAACAGCGGAGTTCCATCGCGCAGTGCATTCAGGTTGCACTGATAAATGATGGCCAATCCACTCGGCTGACTTTCTGAAGTCTTCCAAAGCGAAGAAAGTTGGCAGCCTTGCAGCATTGGTAAGAAGAAAATCACGAGCAGCGAACTCCAATTGCCTTTTGTTGGTCTTTTGAAGCGAGTTACAATGGCCAGGAGCGGAGCGAACAAGAGAAAGTATGCAGCGGAGGGCAGGGCCGTGCGTTCGCTGCGTCCGTTGCCGTGAGCAGCGATTTGTCCGCAGCGGAATCCGCCTTGCTCTGCCTCGATAACCTCGCCTTTGGCAGCGGAAATTTTCACTCCGCGTGCGAGTTCTACCTCGCCTTTAGCGAATTCTTCAATCAGCGTTGCCTTCCAGTCTGAATGACCTAGAATTTCAGCGGCCTTCAGCACCGATGCTGCAGCATCACCCAATTTGGTTTTGGTGGATTCACCGAGAAAGTTGATGCTCATCAGTATCACGCGGTCAAATTCGCTGGTCGTTACTTTGAAGTTTGTTACGATTCTATTCCGACTCCGCCACAGTGCAGAACTCCAGACGGAACCAAATGCATGACCTTCCTCCAGTGCCTTGGGATCGTTGGTTGTCGGGGTGTCCAGCAGGCGCCGCAGATATCTTGCACCGCCGGGACGCGAGACCCGCCAAATCCTGCCAAGCACGGGATCACCGAAATAGCTTGCACTGAAATAGTCGGCGTATCCTTCGTTGACGGCAAACCATTGCCAACCCTCGAGACTGCGTTCGTCGCGCATGTGATTGAAAATGACATGAGCAAGTTCGTGACCGATGATTGTCGGGTCATGCCCTGCCGAGTAGCCAACCGGTGAACAGGCGACACTATTGGCTTTGTCGAAACAGGAGTTGGGATAGATGTAAAGTGATTGCACTCCAACAATGAAAGCATTGTCGCGTTCGCTGTCTGTTTCTGTGATGTAACGCGAGCGCGGAGAAAAATAGGCGCCCTGTACCTTGATTCGGGATAAAATGTCATCGCCACGAGGCAGTGATTTCAGCATGGGTGCAAAATACTGCTCCATCATCTCATGAATGGTCTGTGCTGCCGTGATCACCGGAATGGAGTCGTGAACAGTGCCGAGCGCTTCTTTTTGTCTGCGGTTCAATTCGCTTCCCGTGTAGCCTGCACCGGCTGGAGTGTCCCCCACATAGCGGATGGTTGCCCAGCGTGTATCGAGAAGAAATTGCGACTGACCATAACCCAGAATGTCAACATCGGGAGGAAGGCTCACACCTGAGGGAAGATCCGGTTCACCCACGCTGCCCTCAGAAGTCGAAACGGGTTGAAGCGGACTTTCAGACAGGAGTCCGGCAATTTTGTCGGGCGAGAGCTCTCCCTGCGTGCCGAGTTTTTTTGCCGGAGGAAGCAGACTGATCGCCTGCATCTTTGGCTTTCCCTCGGGCAGCCAGAGAGTGAAAACAGTTGCCGCCGTGGCTACCAGAGCCAGCGTGAAGACACCTCTCACTGCGATGTACGATTTGAGATTCATAAACTTTTTTTACTGACCCGCCTGTAAATGAGTTTGAAGTTGAGCGAGTGTACGCATAGCATCGGCAACGATCGCAAAGCGCTTCAGTTCAAGACAACCGGCTCTGGCAATCAAAAAAAGTCCATTTTTCTGCATGGAAGCTCCCTCTATCTCAAAGCCATGTTTCAGACTTTCCTGCGCGACAATCTGGCGGGGAATCACGCACAGAGCATTTTCGAGAGACATGACGACCTTCGGAATTGCGATGATGTGATCGAGACACGCGGCGACCTGCACTTGATTCCAGGGGAATGGCTGTCCGTTGAATAGTTCATTCCAGAAGGTGTCAACGATTGAATCCGGGGTGCTCATGGTGACCCATGGTCTGTTGAGCAGCGCCTTGCGCCGTTCTTCCTTGCTATTCATACGCGGTAGCGAACGGCCGAACAGAACGAGCTCCTCATCGAGCAGTTTTTCTGCGTGGACGTCTTCAGTGTGAACGAATGGCTGCGCCACGATGGCCAGATCAAGCTGCCCGTGTGTGACCATATGGAGAAGACTCTCCGTTTGATCAACATGAAGCTTGATTTGCAATCGTGGAGCCGAATGATGAACGGCTGCGAAAGCAGGCAGGAAAAGCGAGTCGAACCAGCCCATCAGACAGCCAATCCGCACAGTGCCCTCAAGTGCGCTGACCTCTGCGTTGAGCGTCTCTTTGATCCCGTCAAACTTGTTCAAAATTTCTCTGACTTTGGGAACGATTCCCTCGGCCGTTGGCAGCGGTACCATGCTGCGCGGTGTGCGCTGGAAAAGCTTTACGCCGAGTTCAGCTTCCATTTTTTTCAGTTTCAAGCTGATTGCAGGCTGTGTCAGACCTAATCCATTTGCGGCATGCGAGATTGAACCGCCGTCGACAATCGCCAGAAATGCTTCGAGGTCTTTAATGTCTATCATGTCGTCACTTCACCTGCGTTGGGAAAATGTCTTGGCAGAACGACCGTAAAGGTTGTGCCGATTCCAGCGGAAGATTCGACCGCAATTGAGCCCTTGTGCTGGGTGACAATCGAGTAGGAGATGGCAAGTCCGAGTCCCGTTCCTTCGCCGATGGGTTTTGTTGTGAAAAATGGATCGAAGATTTTCTTCAGATGTTCATTCGCGATACCTGTACCTGTATCGCGGATTTTCAACTCGACATTTTGCTCGAGCTCCAGCAGGCTGATTTCCAGCTCGCCCCCGCCGTCGCGCATTGAGTAAATGGCATTTGTCATCAGGTTGAGGATCACTTGAGAGATTCGACCCTGCGAGCCTTCGACAAAAACTGGCCCCTGCGGCAAGTTGAGCGTGAGTTGGATGCGTTCTTTGCGGATAATGGCTCTCGACAGACGCACAGTGGATTGGATGCTTTCGGTCAGATCGTAGACCTCAAATGATTCAGGTGAATCCTGTCGTGCAAAACCGAGCAGACCTTCGACGATGACCTTACATTTCTGTGCTGCAGACTCGATCTCGCGCATGTCGTCGCGGTGCGGGTCGTCCTCACTCATCTCGCGCAGAGCCATTTGTGCAAAGGCCATTATTCCTGCGAGAGGACTGTTGATTTCGTGAGCAACTCCGCCGGCAAGCTTACCGAGTGCGGCGAGTTTGTCAGCGCGTGAAAGACTCTCTTGTAAAGCTCGCTGCTGCGTGACGTCGCGATAATGGACAACGGTGAGGTTTTCACCGTCTTCGTTGTCCACGTTCGGGCTAACTCTGATTTCCATCTCGCGTCCGGCAAACATGTCTCTGCTGTGCCAGGTCGATTTGATGTTGTCTTGATGTGACTTTTGCAATTTACAATGTGTGCAGGGAGATTTTCTTCCTGCGAAAGCTTCGTAGCACTTTTTACCTCTGAAGCCGCGAATATCGAGTTGGTCAGGGTTTTCAGCGCGCTCCACGTAGGCGCGGTTTTGTCTGCGGATGACAAAGTTTTCATCGACCAGCACGAGTGGATCCTCAAGTGCGTCGATCATTCCCATCCATTGCGTTTTTAGATGCTCAACAAATTCAACATCCATAAAAAAACCCTCCGTTGAGCTTCTTAAAGCTTAACAGAGGGCATTTTTTGCCGGTCGGCAGAGACGGCCGGAACTGTCAGTGACGCAATGCCTCGGGAGTTGCGGCGCGCTGAGTGGCGCTGATTGACGCGAGCTCTGCGGCAGTCTTGAGCTTGTTCTGCAACTCGTCCGTCTCGGTCCAGGCAAGCGCGTGGAAGAGAACGGAATCCACATGATCAACGCCTACGACAGTCAACTTCTCGAGCACATTCTTTGGAATTTCGTGAAGATCTTTTTCATTCTCACGTGGAATGATGACCTTCTTCACGCCGCCGCGGTGCGCAGCGAGGAGTTTTTCCTTCAGACCGCCTATCGGAAGCACACGTCCGCGCAGGGTGATTTCGCCGGTCATGGCGATTTCACGGCTGACAGGCCGCTTGGTGAGGGCACTGACAAGTGCCGTTGCCATTGTGATTCCCGCACTTGGACCGTCTTTGGGGATTGCTCCCTCGGGGAAGTGCACATGAATGTCGATCTTCGAGTAGAAATCCTCTTCGAGTCCGAGGAACGCTGCGCGCGCACGCACATAGCTGAAGGCAGCCTGCGCTGATTCCTGCATGACTTCGCCGAGCTTTCCTGTGATCTTCAAGTTGCCCTTACCGGTCACTACGGACACTTCAGTGATGAGCAGGTCGCCACCGACTTCCGTGTAAGCAAGTCCCTGGCAGACTCCAACTTCGTCGCGTGTGCCTGTCTCATTGATGCTGAAACGGCGAGGACCGAGGTTTTCGCGAATCGTGGCATCATTGACTGGCGCGGCCTTGATTCCATCCAGCTTGATGATTTCCGACTGCACAGGCTGAGTTGCCGTCTTATCTGCCGCCGCTTGGGTTGCAGAGATTGCAGGTTGCGCTGTCTGAGCCGCAGCCTTGGCAGCTTTTTCTGCTTTGCCTGATTTTCCAGTCGATTCTGCGCTGGTCTTCTGTTTGAGCAGCTGACGCGCAATTTTTCTGCACACACTGGAAATCTCACGCTCGAGGCTACGCACACCGGCTTCCCGTGTGTAGTAGCGAATCAGTTCTTCAAGCGCGGAGTCTTCAAACTTCAGGCCGGTTGCCTCAAGACCGTTGGACTTCGACGCTTTGGGTACCAGATGTCGTTGAGCGATGTTGACCTTTTCCTGTTCGGTGTAGCCGCCCAGTGTGATGATCTCCATACGGTCCAGCAATGGCTTGGGAATGGAGTGCAGGTTGTTTGCTGTCGCCAGAAACAAAGTCTGCGAAAGATCATAATCCATATCAAGATAGTGATCGTTGAATGTCGAGTTTTGCTCCGGATCGAGCACCTCCAGCATTGCACTGGCCGGATCGCCGCGGAAGTCAGAGCTCATTTTGTCGATCTCGTCGAGGAGAATGACCGGATTGCTCGTACCAGCCTTCTTCAACGCATTGATGATCTTGCCCGGCATCGCACCGATGTATGTACGGCGGTGGCCGCGGATTTCAGCTTCGTCACGCACTCCGCCGAGCGCAATGCGCGCGAATTCGCGACCCGTCGCGCGGGCAACGCTGCGTGCAAGGCTGGTTTTACCGACCCCAGGAGGACCCACAAGGCAGAGAATCGGACCCTTGAGTTTGTCGGACAAGCTTGTCACCGCAAGATACTCAAGAATTCTTTCTTTCACTTTTTCAAGACCAAAATGGTCTGCTTCGAGAACGTCTTCACTGAACTTAGGGTCACGCAGGAGCGTGCTGAATTCACCCCATGGCAGACCGATGGTTGTGTCGATGTAGTTGCGCACAACAGTGGCTTCTGCACTCATCGGGCTCATACCGCGCAGTTTTTTGAGTTCCTTCTTCAGACGCTCGCGAGCTTCATCCGAAAGCTTTTTGGATTTAATCTTGCTCTCGAGCTCTGCAATTTCTGTGCGGGAGTCGTCGAAGTTGCCGAGCTCCTTTTGAATCGCGTTCATCTGCTCGTTGAGATAGTACTCTTTCTGAGTCTTCTCCATCTGGCGCTTCACGCGCGCGCGTATCTTCTTTTCGACACGAAGGATTTCAATCTCGGATTGAATGATTCCAAAGATCTCTTCAAGCCGCTTTGCCGGATCGACGGTCTCAAGGATTCTCTGTTTGTCAGCCAGCTTCAGGTTTGCCAGTTGTACCACAAGAGTGTCAGCCAGACGGCTTTCATCTTCGATCGACGAGATCGAGAAGACCATTTCTGGCGGTACTTTTTTGTTGAGCTTGACGTAGGTGTCGAATGCCGCCTTGACGGTCCTGACAAGCGCTTCGTTTTCGACAGCCTGTCCTGGTGGTTCGGCAATTTCGGCAACCTCGACGACGAGCAGATCGTTGCTCTCGACGTAGCGGCTGATCTTCGCACGACGCTTGCCCTCGACGAGAATTTTTACGGTTCCGTCCGGCAGACGCAGAAGTTGAAGAATTTGTGCGATGGTCCCGAACTCGTAAATTTCATCGGGTGTCGGGTCGTTCGTCTTCGACTTGCGCTGAGCAGCAAGGAAGATCTCACGATTGCGCGACATGGCGTCGTCAAGCGCCTTGATGCTCTTCTCGCGGCCCACAAACAACGGAACAACCGTGTGCGGAAATACAAGAAGCTCCCGCAGGGGCAGCAACGGAAGAGTCCGGACATTTGCTTTCTTTTCAGCCATTGAAATCCTCCAAGGCAAATCGACTGGCGCCTGATTCAAAGTTTAAGCAGTTGGAGACATTTAGCAATCGGTATTTGTCGTCCGGCCTGAGTCAGTTTTCCGTTGCTTGCGAAAGAGGCTTTTCCCAATCCGCGAGCTGCGATTCAAACTTTGGCCAAACACGGGCGAGCACCGACTCCCCAATGTTCTTTTGCTCAGCAAGTACTTCGGACAATGTCTGCGCGGATGTGAGTGGATGAAACAGCACTGCCCGAAACACGACGGTGTCAAAACCAATCATGACCGATTCAAGTGTTGTGCGGGAAACAAAACTTTGCCCTCTTTGTCGTTGAATCTTTTGTATTTCCACCGTCGTCTCGTTGAGCATGGCGGTGATTTGCTGCAGCGCGGAATCCCTGACGTGCTGATTTTTTTGCCCGTTCACCGAATCCCGCGTAGCCTGCAATTTGTTCTTCCAGTTCGCCGGAACAAAGCGCCATGTGACGATATTGCTTGTGACTTCGCTCGTCAGTTCGAAATTCTCTGATTCACTGATGAGCTTTGCGAAAGAGCGTCCGAGCGCCAGAGAGTGCTCCATCAGTGCGGCATAATTCCTGCGTCCCATGGCCCA
>JBEDKY010000346.1:0-3435 GCA_041171905.1 Pseudomonadota bacterium | reverse complement strand
GCAGATGAGTGCCTGCTTGTTCTTTTCAGGAAGAGAAAAGTTGCTCGATACGGTGACGAGAAATTCGACCTCACCTCCGTCATAGGCAAGTTCGACGTCAAGGCCTCGTAATTCGCTTTCCAGTTCGACGCCCTCCGAACAATAGTCCTGGCTGCAGCTTGCAAGCCCCTTGGCCTTGCGGGACTCATTGTCCTGACGGCAACGGTCAGAGAGTTCACGCGCGAGCTGTTTCTCTGGTCCTCCTCTGCCGGAACATTTGATGGAGATTGTTGGGGAAGGGGTCGGGCTGCCGAGTTGTTCAGAGGTTCCGGCGCTCGACGTCTACGCGGACGTCTGTGAGGTCCCACATGCGGCGACACTCACAGCGAAAAGGGTAGAGGCAAAACTGATTTGCAGCGAACGGATTGTTTTCATGAGGTATCCCCCTGCAGAAAGTTGTGATCATGACGATGCAATCCTCGTGCCAGAGCAGGGCCGCGATTTTTCTGGATTTTCTGTTTTTAGGGTTGTCTAGAGTTTTGACAGTGTCTGAATTCAATCGGAGTCTGTGAGAGTAAAATCGTGAGTTTGAGCGTTATTCCGCCATATGGCAGCGAGGGAAAAGCGTTCCAAAATTCGACTCGTTTTGTGGAGAGTGCAAATGGTTATTTTATTTCTTGGTGTGTTGATCATAGCGGCAGTCGCGGTCGTCGGTATTTACAACGGTCTGGTTGTCAGACGCAACCGGTTTAAGAACGCATTTGCGCAAATCGATGTTCAACTGGAACGTCGATACGATCTGATACCGAATTTGGTCGAAGTCTCGCAAAAATATATGTCGCACGAGCGTGAGACGCTAGAGGCGGTCGTCAAGGCTCGGAATGCTGCCCTGACCGCATGCCAGAGTGCATCAGGTAATCCGACCGATTCATTGGCAATGGCAAAGCTGTCGCAGGCCGAAAATGTGCTGAGCAGTTCGCTGGAACGTCTACTGATGCTCACCGAAAACTACCCGGAATTGAAAGCTCAGCAGTCGATGAGTTCTTTGATGGAAGAGCTGGGAAACACGGAAAACCTGATTGCATTTGCCCGTCAGGCATACAACGATGCTGTCATGAGTTACAATTCCTCACTTGAGAAATTTCCAGCCAATATGTTTGCGGGAATCTTCGGTTTTTCTGAGGCGGTTTTTTTGCAGTTGAGCAGCGAAGACAAGCGCTCGGCGCCAAAAATCAAGATGAATTGAGGCGAAAGCCGAAGCCATGGCGTCTTTAAAATCAGATTTTTTTGCAGCTCAGGATGCAGCCCGACGCAAGAGCTTTGGGTTCTATGTCTTGTTTTTCAGTCTGACGGTTGTTTTGTCGATTGCGACTGCGTTGGCTGTGCGAATTGTTCTCGGTCATGCGATGCCGACATCTTTTGGCAGTCTCGCAGACACCTTGTCTGAAGAGAACAACTTCATGCTGGCTTTGGTTGTTTTTTCGACGCTCACAGCTGGATCGCTTTGGATGAGTTCCAAATTGCGCGGTGGCGGTTTGGAGCGCTTTCTCATAATGCGGGGAGCGGTGCATGTTCCGGTGAATACAACAGATCCCTTTGAGCGGCGGTTCAGGAATGTGGCGCAGGAAATGTCGATTGCCTGTGGCATGCCTGTGCCTGATCTGTTTTACATACCCGCAGAACGTTCAATCAATGCCTTCGCAGCCGGCTATTCCCCTCTCACGTACTGCATTGTTGTCACCGAGGGTTCATTGAAATACCTCACCCGCGCCGAACTGCAGGCAGTTGTTGCCCATGAATTCAGTCATCTTCTCAATGGCGATGTGCGCACGAACATGGATTTGCTCTCGGTGCTGCATGGTTACTCGTTCATATCTTCGCTAGGTCACGAATTGATGTCGTCGCGGCGCGGCGGATTATTGGGATTTGTCGTCTACATATGCGGATTTTTGGGACTCCTGCTCTCGCGCCTGATCAAAGCCTTATACTCAAGACAGAGGGAATGGCTTGCGGATGCCAGCGCTGTTCAGTTCACTCGCAATCCTCTCGCATTGCGCTCGGCACTTATTAAAATTGATCTCAACGCGCACCGTACAGTCACGGCTGTGAAAAACGCAGAAGATTTTTCACACATGTTCTTTGTCCCGGGAATCAGTGGGTTGTTCACGAATTTGTTTGCAAGTCATCCGCCACTTGAGGAGCGAATCAGAGCCTTGGGAGACTCCAACTATCGTTCACCTGTCGAGACGAAGGAATTGACTGAGACCACTCTCAGCGACGAGGAGAAGATTGTTCAGAGCGCCGTATCTGGTTTGCAGGGTAGTGCACAAACGAGCGCCGCAGTAAATCCGGCTGCGCCTGACCGGCGCGACAAAATCAACGCTCGGACGAATCAGAATTTTGCAGACAAGCGTGTCAGATTGAATCCGGATTCACTCGAGTCAGCGTCCAGTCTCATCAGCAAAATTCCAAAAAATTTGCGCGACGCCTGTCGGGCTCCGTTAAATTCGCAAGCATTGGCGCTGGCTGTGATTATTTATCAGAGTTCCAATCGTGGCGACGAGGTTATTGGACGTTTGCGAGATGACAAAAGTCTCCCGCATTCTTACTTGGATTACATGAGAGATGAGATTTTTCCCCTGCTCAATGGACTGGATTTAAAGACCTGTTTTGCTTTGGTGGAACTAGCCTGTGATACGATACGCGCTTCATCCTTAAAAGAACGCAACGATTTGGTTCGATTGGCTTGGTCTGTCGTTCGCATGGACAGCCATATTTCACTGAGCGAAATATCGTTGTTGATGCTTCTTGGTTCGCGCATACTCGACAGTGAAGATTTGCGGTCGTTCGCATCGTCAGGCGACGTCGATTCCATGAAAGATATCCTTTTTTTGGTTGCCTACGTGGCTCATCTTGGTTCGCACGACAATTTGGACACCGCACAGCGAGCATATAACAGTGCTTTGCAGGTTTTGCGTCTGCCAGAACAGCCGATACCTTTACCAAAGGAAATCACTGCAGGCTTTCTGCTCAGGGCGATTGGGCACGTCCGCGCCGGTGGTGAAAAGAGCAAACGTCTGCTTATTTCGGCCTGTCAGCGGTGTGTGTCTTTCGACGGCTCGGTCTTCGAGCGTGAGCTGCTGATCTTCAGGAGCATCTGCTCGGCTCTGGAATGTCCGATGCCTGAACTCAAATTCTAACTGAATGCTCATCAGTTTTTCTTTTTTTCTCATAAAATTGGATGTTTAACTGCTGATGGCGGAATTGTACAAATTTATCTTGTACACCGTACTAGTTCTTTGTTACCACCTCTCCTGGGCTGATTCACTTGGGAGGGCTTATGAAAAAGCCAGTTTTGATTTCTTTGTTGATTGGTTCTGGAGTTCTTTTGTCCAATAATGCGTTTGCATTCCGTCAGTTTCTTGGGCAATTCACCGAGCACTACGATGCAAATTC
>JBEDKY010000345.1:0-3286 GCA_041171905.1 Pseudomonadota bacterium | reverse complement strand
GCTCAATCTGATTGACACCCCCGGACACGTCGACTTCACATACGAAGTGAGCCGCAGTCTAAGCGCGTGCGAGGGCGCCCTGCTGGTCGTGGATGCCACACAGGGTGTCGAGGCGCAGACGGTTGCCAACGTGTATCTGGCGATGGACAACAACGTGGAGATATTTCCGGTCATCAACAAGGTTGACCTTCCCAGCGCGGATTATGAAAAAGTCTGTATGCAAATCGAGGAAGAGCTGGCCATCGACACTTCGCTCGCCGTGCCGTGCAGCGCAAAAACGGGGATGGGTGTCGAGAACATACTCGAAAGTATCGTCGATAATATTCCCGCGCCCCCAGACAACCGGATGAATCCGCTGCGAGCGCTGATCTTCGATAGCTGGTTTGACAGTTATCAGGGCGTGATTGTGCTGGTGCGTGTGGTAGATGGTGTGGTGCGCATCGGCGACCGCATCACGATGATGAGCTGCGGCAAAAGTTTTGAAGTACAAAAAGTTGGTGTCATGTGCGTGCGAGCTTTCCCGCGTGAAGTTCTCAGTGCGGGCGAGGTGGGTTACATCATTGCCAACGTTAAAGACGTCCGTGATACCCGCGTTGGTGATACCATTTGTTCGGAAGGTTCGCAGGTTGAAGCTCTGCCCGGCTTCAAAAAAGCGAAACAAATGGTTTTTGCGGGTGTCTTTCCGGTTGAGTCGAATCAGTATGAGGCGCTCAAGGATGCGCTTGCGAAGCTAACCCTCAACGATAGCTCACTGAGCTACGAGCCTGAAACATCGGTTGCACTCGGATTTGGATTCCGCTGCGGTTTTCTTGGATTGCTGCACATGGAAATTATTCAGGAACGGCTGGAGCGCGAGTATGGGATGAACCTCATTTTCACCGCGCCAACCTGCGTCTATGAAGTGATAACGACAAAAGGCGAGCATATGCGCGTCGACAATCCGGCGATGCTTCCGCCGGCGACGAACATCGAGAAATTTCTTGAACCACTTGTGACTGCAACTTTTCACCTGCCACAGGAATATTTGGGCGCAGTTATGGGGTTGCTCTCAGAGCGCCGCGGCGTTCAAAAGAAAATGGACTATCTCTCACAAAGCCGAGTGATGCTTCAGTACGAACTTCCGCTCAATGAGATGGTTTTCGACTTCTTCGACAGGCTCAAGAGTGTTTCGCGCGGTTATGCCAGCATGGACTATGAGTTTCTTGAATACCGTGATTCCGACCTCGTCAAACTCGACATTCTTGTTAATGCCGAACCTGTCGATGCGCTCTCCTGTATTGTGCACCGCTCGACTTCGTTTGAACGCGGTAAGCTTTTGGTGAAAAAACTCCGTCAGGTCATTCCGCGGCAGCAATTTGAAGTTCCGCTGCAGGCTGCAGTCGGTACGAAGATCATCGCTCGCGAAACTCTCAGCGCTCTGCGCAAGGACGTAACGGCCAAGTGTTACGGTGGCGACATTTCGCGTAAGCGCAAGCTGCTCGAGAAACAAAAAGAGGGTAAAAAGCGGATGAAGCAGGTTGGTTCTGTTGAAATCCCCCAAGAGGCATTCATGGCCATCCTCGATTTGTCGGATGTTGAGTGAAAGGCGGAACGCAAGCATGAAACTCAATGTTTCTTTGCCGAAAAACCGACGAACGCTGGTGCAGGTGGCTGCACTCACGTTGATGTTGACACTTCTTGCAGCGGTCTGGATTGTCTGGCCGGCAGTCAGATTTCTTTATCGGGAACGCTCATTGGCCGAGTCAGTCCGTAAATACTCCGAGACGTCCGGCATTGTTCTGACGGCTGACGACGATGTGCGCGCTTATCTTGTTAAATTGGCCCAGCATCATCGGCTCAATCTGACGGAAGGTGACGTCGAGATTGACTACAAAGACTCGCCGGAGGCCTTTGGTGTTCCAACCCGCATCGGCTACACTCTGACTGCTCAGGTTGATTTTCACGGTCTTCGGGTTTTCCCGTTGCTTGCGCACCGGTCATTCGTCATCTCGGCAGGAAGAACCGAGTGAACAGCGCCGACCGCGCAATCAGGTGAGGCTTCAATCTGCGACACGTTGACAGGGAGTCAAAATGAGCGCGGAAAAGTGTCAGGAACTGCTCAATACATTGCTCGATTACTCTTGTGCACCCGAGTTTTCGGATCAGATGAGTATCGCGCGCGAGCTGTTTGCCATCGCAACCGGCAAAGTCAACGATGACGATCCCTTTTATGATAACCGGATGTGCTCCTTTCAGGAGTATTTCCTCTTTGACTACCGCCTCTCGGATGTGTTCTCGGGTTCCACGGTTTTTGAGCTGTATCTGTTGCAGGCGCAAAAGCGCCTCTCTCCAGAGGAACTCAACAGCTATGAACAGCTTCGGAGCTTTCGCCACTCGCTTTTTTTGGTGGAAAAAGTTTTGCCGCAGAGTCTGGTGGTGACCGACCTCATCGCACAGCAGCGGTTCGAGGTTTTTTCACTTTCAGAGTTCATGTTTGCCGGCTTCGAATCAGGCCTCGTGTTCGAGGGGCGTGCGGTGACCTTCGAAGGCCGCGATTACTTTACCGGCGCTTTTATTATCCACCCTGAAGATGTCCGCGGGCGCATTGAGAAATACGTCAAACAGTTTCTGACAAGCGGAATCCACTGCAACGCGCAGCACACGGCCGACTGGCGCGCCGAACTGACACGGCGTCATGCCCTTTTGTCGTCGGTCAGCGAGCAGAAGCGTGTCGCGGAATCGGCCGACAAGAAGCGCGCCATCGACATGCTCAAGGCCAGCAAGCAACTGGTGAGCGTTTCGAGAATTGTGAGCTCTCCGCATCTTGTCATGGCCATCGGACGGCCGGAACAGGTATCGCCCAGTGTTCCTGAGACAGCTTTTTATGACGCTGTGCCGCTTATCCACAAGCTCGCCTACTGTGAGATGAAGAGTTACCGCTACAAGCACATCGGTCCTGAAAAAGTCTATACGCTTGAGGCTGATGATCAGGGCAAAATGGTGCTTGCACCGTCGCTCAAGCATCCAACCTCAGATGCGCCTGCCGTCGTGCCGTCATCCGGAAAGGCAATGTGACCGAGCGCACTTGAGAGTTCGGGAACGGTTCAGGCTTGTTCTTGTCTTTCGTCTGCAGATTTTTCTTCCTGTTTTTTTAGTTTTTTGCGCGGACTCGGTTGCGGTGCCGGTTCGCCCTCGCGCCTGTTTGCGGGAATTTTTTCAATGGCGTCGGTTTCGAGACGGTTTGAAATCGTCCTTTTCTGATGGCGATGCTGGTCTGCCGTCACTTCGTCTTCATGCAGGACAGAGG
>JBEDKY010000344.1:0-7688 GCA_041171905.1 Pseudomonadota bacterium | reverse complement strand
CTGTCAATGGAATCGGGCTGGTGAAAATAATGGGTCGTCAATCCGGAGCCCTTACGGCGAGCGCTGCGGCAGCGATGAATGACATCGACTTCGTGCTCATTCCCGAGGTTGAACTCAACCTTGAAGGCGAGCATGGATTCTTGAATGTGCTCACACGCCGTGTTGTGGAAAAAGGCTATGCGACAGTCGCCGTTGCGGAAGGTGCGGGGCAGAATCTTTTTCCAGATGCCGGCAAAGAGACCGACGCCTCTGGAAACGTCAAGCTCAAGGACATCGGCAGATATCTCAAAGAAGTCATTCCACAGGATTTCAAGCGTCAGGGCATCGAAACCACGCTCAAGTACATTGACCCCAGCTATATGTTGCGTGCTCAAACAACATCATCTGACGACTCTGTTTTCTGCGCAGCCCTGGGACAAAATGCCGTTCACGCGGCGATGGCTGGCAAAACCGGCATGATGGTCGGCTACTCCCACGAACAATTCACCAATATTCCGCTGAAGCTTGTGACCCGTGGCCGCAAGAAATTTGATACCAACAGCCCACTCTGGTTGAGCGTACTGGCCTCAACCGGTCAGCCTGCGCAGTTCAAAGCCACTGTCAAATGATTAGCCGTCGGAGCCGCCTCGCCGGCGCCAGAACGTCTGCAGTAACTTTTCGAAATCCCTGAATTTTAAAGCCAGTTAATGAATCTCACCGATTGGCAGGACTTTTGCTGTGTGGTGCGCGTGCGCGGGCTAGCAGGAGGGGGATCCAAATGACGCAGACAGTCAGATTCCGCCGTTTTAGAAAATTACATCATCGGTTTTGGATGGGCGGCTTGCTCACCGGAGCGCTTATTGCCGTGCTTCCTGCGTGCCGATGGACGCCTCCAGAAGGTGTCGCCAACGGAACGCAAAGCTTATTGGCCAACGATGTTCTTGCAGCCCACAATGCCGGCATCGAAAAATCATCTTTCAAAATCCCAGAGGTGCTCGCTGTCAAAGGGCAGTTCCGCAATCTGAATTGGGTGTTCACACGTGCCGAGGGTTATCCGCTGCAAGGCTTTCAGCGCAACGTCAGCGTTTTAAGCTCGTTGACGGCTGAAGATCTCTCGCGCACTCAGGACCCTTATTTCTGTGCGATGCGCTGGGATTACGGAACTCGTCCCGAGTCTGGCATGAAATTCTTTGCCAACCGTAAACTTATTATCATTACGCCAACACAAGTCACCCGTGCCGTCGTGGTCAGAGTTGTTGACTGGGGTCCACCCATCACCAGCGAAGGCGGCATCATGCTCTCACAAGCAGCTCTGTCTGCGCTTGGAATCAGCGCGGGAACAACTGTCGGGGTGGCGTTTGAATCGTCTGACAGCGAACCGACGGGTCCTGTTGTACTGGGTGCCCAATAAGACCAGAAAAACCACCCGACGATACACTGATTGAACAATCAAAATTCAAATGATTCAAAATTCTCCCACGGGTAGTATGCTGTGAATGCTGCAAACCTGAAAACGGAGAAATTAAAATGCGTTTGAAATACGTCCTGCCGATTGCGGTTACCACTGTTCTCGTTGCCATCTCCGCCTGCGCATGCAAGGGACCCCAACAAACTCAATCACCAACGGTTGAACCAAGCTCAACTCAATTTGCTTCCGATGCAAAGCAGGCCTTCACCGGCGCAGGATGTGCACGCACTGGTTGCAGCGGACATCTTTGTGCGCCCGAAGGTCAGTCGATCGTCTCGACGTGCATTTGGCGAGAGGAATATGCCTGCTACAAGACCGCCCGTTGCGAAAAACAATCAGACGGAAATTGCGGCTGGACGCCCTCGGCGGAATTGACCAGCTGTCTGGACACCGCAAAGGGCATGAAGTGATTTTTACTCGGGCTGCAGACGGTTCAGCTCGTTGAGCTTTGCAGAAATCCAAGCGCTGTATGCGGGAAGTGAAGTTGAAATTGTCACCGCTGCGGCGCAACCGCCATTGTTCTCGTCCGGACCGCGGACGATGACGCCGACAAGCCGCGCAGAATCGCCGCGGCGTGCAAAGACTGGCCCGCCCGAATCTCCCATGCAGCCACCAGCTGGACGCTCCACCCTGCCGGCTTTTGTTGTATCGCCTGCGCCCGCGTACCATTCGGTTCCATTGCGCAGAGATTCACGCAACGGGACTGCAACGCTACGCAAGCGCGGCAGCGAAATCTGATCATCCGACAAGTCACGTCCGTAACCCGACATCACCAGTGTTTCACCGTCCTGCAACTGAGTTTCTCCCGCAGCCAGCAATGCAGCGGGCTTTTTATCGGCAGGAATAGCTTCGGAAAGCTGAATGAGAGCGAGGTCGTGAATGGACTCTGCAGGATTCCATGCGTCACTCACACTCGACACCCATTCATCACGAAACCCTTCGTGCACGATGATTTTCTGCGCACGGATTCCACTGACGCGATCACTGCGCGGATCGGTCTTGAAAAATGCTTCCAGTTTGATGTCCTTTACAGCCGCACGATACACGCGGGGAGACTGTGAATCTTTGAGACCCATGGACTTCGGAAAACAGTGGGCAGCAGAAACCAAAACTTGCTTTGCAACGATTGCAGCCGAACAACGCCAGCTGAGGCGCAAACCGCGCAGATGCGCCGGAAGGTCGTCGCCGGCCGTCACCGCACCAATCAGCAGTCTGACCGTGTGCTGATATTCAAAACTGGAAGTGTCGGTCACCACCGTGCCGCCGACGATCTCGCGGTCGGACTCCTGAGCAGCATGGCCGGTCTGCCACACCAACGCAGAGCTCAACGCGAGCGAAACAAACAGGTTGCGCACCATGGACGTGGTCGTCATTCCGTCGGCCTCCGGTGAACTGAAGGGTTCTCTCAGAAAGCATAAAAGGAAATACGAGCGGGCACAGTCCGTATTTGGTCAATTGGCCGACAGCCTGACGGCAGGAAAACTTTTCCCGCGTGATGCGAACGTAAAATTGAGGATATTTAAGTTTATTTTCAGAGGTATTGAGAAAAGGATGGTGCGCAGAGAGAGACTCGAACTCTCATGCCTTGCGGCGCTCGCACCTGAAACGAGTGCGTCTACCAATTTCGCCATCTGCGCACGGCACGGGTGTGGTATGCTAGCGCAATCTGGAAGTCAAGGGTGGAACGCACATGATCGAATCTCCTGCATTCATGACAGAACTCATCATCTTGTCGGGTTTGGTCGTTCTCAATGGCTTTTTTGCCATGGCCGAAATCTCTCTACTCTCTGCAAGCAAAGCCAGCCTTGAAAAACTCTCTCGCGAAGGGGATTTGGGCGCTACTGCCGCGTTGGACCTAAACCAGCGTCCAGCGGAACTCCTCTCGACCGTTCAAATCGGTATGACCCTCATCGCACTGTCAACAGGCGTTTATTCCGGCGCTACCTTTGTGCAACATATTAATGCGTTTCTGTTACAACTCGAGGTCCCAGAGACTCAGAGCCGCTGGCTCGCCTCTCTTTTTGTCGTTCTCGTCATCACGGTCGTCAGCGTTATTTTTGGCGAGCTGGTGCCAAAACGCATTGCTCTGCACTCGCCCAACACGATTGCCCGATGGGCCGGGCGCCCTGTCCTGCTGATCGCCCGTGTTTTTCATCCGCTCGTGCGTGCTTTGGCCCTATGTACCGATGCCGTTTGCAAACTCCTTGGTTTGAGTGTGAGCGGAAAGGCACAGCCAGTGAGTCCTGAGGAGATTAAATCTCTGTTGCAAGAAACAGCCAGCACAGGCGCATTTGATGCAACCGAACGGCGCATGGTCCAAGGCGTGATTGAATTCAGCGAAGCGCGCATCAGCTCATTTATGACAACACGACCCGAAGTTGTGTGGCTTGATATCGACGACCCCGCCGAAAAAAATCGCAAGAAAATTATTGATGCACGGCATTCACATTTTCCTGTTGTCAAAGGCTCTCTCGACAACGTTGTCGGGGTCATTCACGTCAAAGACATTCTCAGCAGGCAACTTCTGGGCCAACCGTTCGACCTGACTCTCTATCTGGAACAAGCACTTTATCTGCCGGAAAACGCAGACGCCTCGCGCAGCGTCGAGCTGTTCCGAAATTCAGCGACGCACTTTGCCTTCGTCGTCGATGAATATGGCAATGTTCAGGGCGTGCTCACGCTCACCGACATTCTGCGTGCCATCGTCGGCGACTTTGCCGACACCATGGATGACAAGTCGACAACGATTGTCAAACGACAAGACGGGACATGGATTGTCGATGGTCTTGTCACCGTTGAGGAACTGCGTGAAAAACTCAAACTCGCAAAGCTCCGCGGTGAAGACAGCGGAAACTTTCACACGGTGGCCGGCTTCATCCTGAGTGAGCTGGGCAAAATTCCGAAAACAGGCGACGCATTCGAATCTGATGGAGTCAGCTACGAGGTCATCGACATGGATGGCAACCGCGTCGACAAGGTGCTCATCCGTTTGCCCATCGTCTGACGAGAAACTTTTATCGATTGTCATCGTATTCAAAAGACCGCGTGAGTCTCTGCGCAAGCACCCACGATCACCTGTCCGATTTCCAGCCAGATTTTGGTTGGAAATCGGTCAGATGACCAAAACTCGTCATGAAAAACACTCACTGGAAATCCGATTCTCATCCAAAGTAATGATTTTATTTAAGAAAAAATCATCCGCCCACCTGGCACACCAGTTGCTAACGGGTTCGATGTTGCAGACCGCAGCTTCAATGACAGGAGGATCCCGTGGATTTTATCGTTCGTAACTAAACGTTTGGTGAACTGTGCCCCTCAGCGATCGCGGAGGGGCTTATATTTTTCTTATTCCACCGTTTTTGGAAGTCTTAATCATGCAGGTTGAACTCGCCCCATATGTACAAGCAGGATTCCGCGGAGAAACCCTCATATTGGGAGCGGGACGTTGCAAAATCACAATTTCCGAAGACTCCGAGAAGTCAGCATTCAAGAGTGTGCTCAAATATTTTTTGGATCCACGCTCAAAAGATGACATTGAAAGAGATCTGTCCGGTTCTAAAAACCTGATGAAGGCCTACGAGCGCCTTCGAGATTCAGCGCTTCTGATGTCTTCTTCCGATATTTCCACCACGGGTCGTTATTCTCGAAACGCGCTTTTCTTCTCACTGATGGGAGAGGCGCAACCAAGTCGTTCACAGCAACGATTGAGTGAATCTACTGTTGCAGTGATTGGATGTGGCGGAATCGGCAACGCAGTGGCGTTACAACTTGCCACGGCTGGCGTTGGCAGAATGTTTTTGGTCGACTTCGATACAATTGAGCTTTCTAATCTGACACGCCAATTCGTTTTCAAAGAGCAACACGTCGGCGAAAAGAAAATTGAAGTCCTTGCCCGTGAGCTTTCGGAGAGAAACTCCGGAATTGATATCTACACGACTGAGCTGGATTTGAGTGAAGAGAACGCGACATCGCAACTTCCGGATGCAAATCTCTGGGTGCTTTCGGCAGATTCTCCTTCTGAATTGTTGTTCTGGGTGAACAGAGAATCTGTGCTCAGGAATATTCCTTATATTAACGTCGGATACTGCGCCGATATCGCAATTTGGGGTCCATTGGTGGTGCCAAAGCAAACCGGCTGTCACGAATGCAGCAAGGTATATGCGAGTTTTAAATCAGATGATCCATCATTCACGGAACTTCTTAAAAAGGTGAATGGCCGCCATCGTCCAGCATCATCGGGCCCAATAAATCAGATGGCCGCAGCACTCGCAGCAAGGGATATCATGAATTTCTTGACCGGAGTTGGCGAGGTTCATTCGTTGAATCAACGTTTAGGCTTTTATACACACAGCCTTGAAATCCAAAAACAAAACTTTTCTAGGAGCCTGTCGTGCGAAGTATGCTCACCTCAATAAACAGCGTTGCTGCCGTCGGACTGACCTTTTCAAGTGCCCGAATGCTCATTGGCGCCACATCAGCACTGTATTTGTTGAGCAAAGGAATCACAGCGGGTGAACTTGGACTCATGAAATCATTCCAAGCCTTTCTTCTGATGCTTCTGGACTTTCCTTTGGGTGTTCTTGCAGACCGCAGAGGACGACGGGTCTGTCTTATTTTGGGAAGTGCCGCAGGAGCATCATGGTTGGCTTTGACGGCCGCGGGTTCCTCTTTTTGGGTCCTTGTTTTTGCAGAGGGATTGAACGCTTTGTCACTTGCATCCTTTAACGGTGCCTTCGATGCACAGCTGGCTGAAAAATATATTGCTGATCGCGGTCGTCCTGCACTCAATCGACTGCTGGGTGACTATCACGCAGTTCTATTTGCCATGATGGCCCTGTTTTCACTTGTGGGCGGAACATTCGTCAACCCTGAGTCGTCTCTGTTTTGGTGGATTGCTTCAGCTCTTCTGCTGCTCATCACCTGCTTAATTCCTCTACTGATGAAGGATGACTCGACATTTCATGCGGAACACTCGACTGAAGCAAAATCCACAATCAAGCCAACGGTTTTGAAGTTGCTTCAAGGTGAACTCAGCGAGGTTCTGCGCCAGATATGGACAACGCCCGAAATTCGAAAAATCGCGATTCCATTCATTGGAATCAGCGTGTTTTACCAGTTGATTATTCCCTATTGGCAATTCTTTTTCTTGAAGAACAGTCAGGACAATTTATTCATCGGCGGAATTAAACTCTCCTTTTTCGGGCCGCTCTTTTTCGGAATTCTGGTGATTCAGTCGATTGCAAGCAAGGCCCTGAGCATTGAGCGGGTCTCTGCTGTAAGCAACCGAGTTCTTCTTGGCCAGCTTGCTGCTTCCGCACTTTTCCTCGCGATTGCAGTCTACTTCATGTCAGGACTTTGGCTTTGTATTTGCGGCGTTCTTGGTTTGTTTGGTTTTGTCCGCCTATACACTTTGAGCGCCTCCGCTCAGCTGCACAATCTTATTGAAGACAAGCGGCGTGCGTCCGTCCTCTCGGCTCTGTCAGTACTGACAAGAATGGTTCTCATCATTTTTCTGCCCCTCAGCGGATTCCTCATCGAAAGATTCGGAGTTTGGAGTCTTCCCTTGCTGGGTGCAGTGTTGACGGTCGCTTTTGTGATCGGAGACATCATCGCGGGAAGAAAATTGTCGAGTGCTCTGCCGTCGCCACGGATGGCATAGCACTCGACGCAAGACGATCATTCGATCTCACGAACGTCGTCAAGCCCGACTTTGAAACCGCGAGGCGTGAACGAACGGCTGCTGAGACGTGCAAAGTCCTGAAAGCTGTTCAGACACTGAAATTGATAATTCCCCTCTTTGCTCACTTTGTTTGCACGGCAAAGTGAAACACCGTCGTCTCCGCGCGTCAGGCGTCCCATGCGGTAGCCGATGTATTTAGGCGTCGAAATGACCAGCTCATATGTTTTGACAACTTGCCAACTGGTGCCGACACTGATTTCCAGCAACGTCTTGGGGTCAATCGCAGTGAGGTCGATTGCCGCGCCGTTGGAAGCGTAAAATTTAAATCTCATCTCATCGACTTTGATTGCTTCCGAGATGAAACCGACCTTGTCCAAATAATCTTTGCAAATGTCGGGAAGCTGATTGCGGTAAAATCCGGTCAGCTTGATCGCATCAAAGTACTCCCGCTTGGGCCTCGTATAGCTGAAATCCACGCGCTGAGCCCTGTTGAACGACACACCCGCAGAAATGGGAGAATTACCACTGCCGAGCGCATCCACTAAACCAACTCGGGCATTT
>JBEDKY010000343.1:0-3985 GCA_041171905.1 Pseudomonadota bacterium | reverse complement strand
CGTGTTTCTTGAGGCGATCCACCGCACGTTTGGGCAAGTGTGGCGATTTTGAGAGAGCCACGACGAGCGAGGCGATGACCTTTGCGAAAAGGTCCGACCGTTCAGCTACCTGATGGGCGATTGGTGAAACCCAGCCAAGTTCGCTGTTAAGCAGCGAACTGAGCCTTTTTGATGACCGCTTCTTGTGCCTTGCCGGCCTTTTTGCGGTTCGCATAAATCTCCGTAGAAGAAAAACTTGATAATTGACTACTTAGGGAGTGATTCGGATCAAACTCTCCAATTGTTCAGAGCAAGAAAATTGACGACTTAGACGAAGAACCAACCGTCCTGCTGATTTGATGGATATAAGACACTAAAACTCCTGAAAAAAACCGAGATTAACCGGACGCGCCGTGCGGCATGCAAAAAATATAGCTTTAATTGTCGGCTTGCTGACCGAAGAGGCAAGGTGTAGGGTGTGTTGTACAAGTTTAAATTGTACGCCACGAAATAAGCCAAACAACAGTGCTCTTTTGATGAGCATAGAAGAAGGGGTCAGCCATGAACATCACTGCAAAAACCCGATTCGGACTGAAGGCGTTGATGGACATTGCCTACCATCACAGAGTTGGTCCGGTGCAGCGCCGGCACATTGCGGTTCGTCAGGGCATCCCGACGGACTACATGGACCAAATTCTGATGCGTTTGCGTAACAGCGGCCTTATCCAGAGCTTGCGCGGACGTGAGGGGGGCTACCATCTGGCGCTCGAGCCTGATGAGATATCGGTTTGGGATGTTGTGAATTCGGTTGAAGACGAGCCGTACAGCGTTCACGGGCACAAACCCGAGGACAACCTGGCTTATGCGACTGAATGCATCACAGAACCGGCATGGAATTCGGTATCGCAGGCTATTGTCGAGCAATTGAAAGCTTGCACACTGGCTAAAATGCTCAGCGAAGCGGAAGGCCGGATACTGGCAAAAGGCTTGGATCCCGTCGACCTGATGGAATCGCGTCCAAAAAATGGACTGCGCAATGTGGTAGGAATTGCTCAGGGGTAAGCCAGCCGCCCACGGACAATCTGTGTTTCATGAATTCCCCCCTCCCTCCGGATCATCCGGTTGCGAGGGGGGAACTCATTTGCTACCTGCGCAGTGGCGCGCAATGCACCGAACCTACAGCCGTTTCGCTTTGACTCAGCTGACCACCGGACGGAGTGACAATGAAGGAACTTGGACGACCGCTCAGATCGGAATTTCCCATCTTTGCGAACAATCAGCGGACCGGCAAGGACGGTTCTGCCGTTCCTCTGTGTTACTTAGACTCCGCAGTTTCGACGCAAAAACCACAGAGCATGATCGACTCGATGAGTCATTTTCTCGCGCACGACTATGGGTCGGTCCATCGTGGTGCGTATCAGCTTTCGATCCGCGCAAGTGAAAAATACGAGTCAGCTCGCGCGCGGGTAGCGAGCTTCATCGGCAATGGCGTGTTGCCTTCGCAAATTGTTTTCACGCGCGGTGCAACTGAATCATTGAACATATTGGCGAACGGAATCGCTCTGACCCGCCTCAACGAGAACAGCCGTATTGTCATTCCTGCGATTGAGCATCATGCGAATTTTGTGCCTTGGCAGCAGGCTGCGTTGCGCGCAGATTGCGAGCTTGCATACATACCTCTTGCCGGTGTGCAGGGGACTGATTTGCAGTTGGACCTTTCGGCCGCCGCGAAAATGATCACGGCGAATACGGCTGTGGTTGCGCTTGCACACGTCGGCAATGTTCTCGGTCAGGTCAATCCGGTTGCAGAAATTGTTGCCTTGGCCAAAAAAGTCGGGGCACTTGTAATCCTGGACTGCGCGCAAAGCTTGAGCTGCTTCTCAGAAAATCCTTTTGACTGGGGTGTGGATGCGATCGTCTTCAGTGGCCACAAATTGTACGGGCCGACGGGAATCGGGATTCTTGCTGCGCGACCGGAACTGATTGATTCACTTCCGCCGTTGCTGACAGGCGGCGGCATGATCAGCTCGGTGACCTTGTCCGAATCTCAATGGACAACAGGTGTCGCGAAGTTTGAGGCGGGAACTCCACCTATTACCGAGGCAATTGGATTGGCGGCGGCTCTCGATTGGCTCGAGACAGTCGGTCGGCAGCGGATCCACTCACATGCGGCGGCGCTTGCTGGCGAATTTGCAAATCAATTGTCACGCATCAAAGGCATTCAGCTGTTTTATCCACATACTGGAAGAGAGACCCTGGTTTCCTTCCGCCATGAAGCCATCCATGCACATGACTTGGCCACAATACTTGATTCGAGCAACGTAGCCATGCGTGCGGGACACCACTGTGCTTGGCCGCTGGTTCGTCTGTTGGGTGTGGATGCTCTGGTCAGGGCTAGTTTTGCTGCATATTCTGATCAGGACGATGTTCAGCAGGCAATTGAAGCTATAAAAAATGCAACTTCTGTATTGAAATAATCTAGTAAATTTTTATATCAAGCCCCGGCATGACCAATTTCGTCGCATCCGCGGAGTGGTCATGCTATTGCCCTCTGTAGCCCCCTGAGCACCTGAATTTGCAGGAAAATTTGGGGAAAAGACTGAAATTTAACGTGGTGTCAGGTTATGATTCAAGACTCCATAATAACTAAAGAAACTCCAAGTCTTGGTGAGCTGTACCAAGAAATCATCGTCGAACACTCACGCCGGCCGCGTTGCAAAGGCAAGGTCGAAGGCTGCCAGTTTTGTCTGGAGGGCAAAAATCCGCTGTGTGGGGATCAAATCACACTCTATTGTCAGTTGATTTCGTCTCATGGTTCGGCGAGCGAGCCGCGTATCAAGGTGAGTTTCGAAGGGAGCGGGTGCAGCATCAGCCAGGCCAGCACGAGTATGATGTGCGAAGCGGTGAGTAACAGAACAGTTCGCGAGGCGCGCGCGCAAATTGAGCGAGTTGAGGGAATTTACACCGGCCGCACTGAACCCAAGACGGAAGATGAACTCGAAGAAGACTTTGAGGCTCTGCAGGGCGTCAGCAAGTTCCCTGTTCGAATTAAATGTGCTGCTCTGGCATGGAAAACACTTGAACTGCTGCTGACTGAGTACTTTGATGAAAACGGTATTCAGAGGCCCGAATCGCTGGCCTGCAAACTGAGCGAGCCGTGCGGCAGCCAGTCTCGCAAACTTAAAAAGATCATTACGACGGAATAATTTTTTTGCACCCGGATGCGCAAAATGCATCCGCAAACGGAGTTTTGTGATGTTGTTGATTAAAGACCTCAAAGCAAAGATTGGCGACAAAGAGATCCTCAAGGGCGTCGACCTCGAGATTCCCGCAGGCGAAATCCATGTCATCATGGGGCCGAATGGAGTGGGTAAGTCGACGATGGGCCACGTTCTCATGGGCCACAAATCCTATGAGCGCACGGGTGGCAGTATCGTTCTTGACGGAACCGACATCACCGATGCCGATACAGCTGCACGCGCGAAAGCCGGACTGTTTCTTGCTTTCCAGTATCCGGTTTCGATCCCCGGCCTGAGGGTTTCCGAATTTCTGCGAAATCTGTACTGCATGCGTCACAACGTGCAGGTGAGCGTTGCCGAGTTCCGCAAAATCGTCCGCGAGAAGATGGACATGCTCAGCATCGACCGCTCGGTTTTGAGCCGCTACCTGAACGACGGATTTTCCGGCGGTGAGATGAAGCGTTTGGAAATGCTTCAGCTCGCGCTTGTGAAGCCGAAAGTGGCTATCCTTGATGAAATCGATTCAGGTGTTGACGTCGACGCGCAGAAGACAGTCGCCGAAGCAATCAAAAAAATCCGCGCGAGCGAGGGAACTTCTTTTATCATCATCACTCACTACCAGCGGCTTCTTAACTTTGTGAATCCCGACAAGGTGCACGTTGTGCTGGACGGCAAAGTCACACGCAGCGGCGACATGACACTCGTGCAGGCTCTTGAGCGTGAAGGCTACGACTGGGTTCGTCAGAGCACTGAATCAGCGCCCGCAC
>JBEDKY010000342.1:0-4335 GCA_041171905.1 Pseudomonadota bacterium | reverse complement strand
AAATAAGCCAAGCGAGGCGGATGCCGCAGTTGAAGAAGATAAAACAAAATCTCTCGAATTGACGACCAACTATGCTGAGGGACGTCAGCGAAAAAATTTGGTTCAGCTCAAGGATGCGATTCTTTCGTGTGTCGGCAAGCCCGGTGATGAATCGATACTGAAGGTGAACGATGACATGCTGGGTTACGAAGAGGATTTTATAAGGGACAACAATCGCACTCAATTCCCTAACGATACTGGCCGCCGTCGTTTCCTCAGCCAGACTGTTTATGCGCCGTTTGTCGGCAAGAGTGTTCTGGACGTCGAGGGGGAATTTCTAGATATCGGCTCAACCCGAACCGGTTTGCGTGCTGACAGTCTCGAGGATGAGATTTACCTGAAGTCACTTGTGACAGTGGCAAGTGTTGTCGCATTCAACTGTGACGTCAAAAACCCCTCTTCCAACTGCTATTGCGCGAATGAAGTTTCAGCGAAACAAATGTTGGCGCGTTGTCTGCCTCAGTTTTCGCCGGCGAGTGAAGCATACCAAAGTGCCATCAAGGAACTGTACTCAGCAGAAAACTGCGGTGCTTCCGATTCGACAGAAGCCGGTCTGAAAAAACGCCGAATCGCAGTTGCTGCATTGTTGAGTTCGTACGCATTTGCAACCTCTAAGTAAGAACGAAGCTCAGGGGAGAGGAACATGTCATCAAGGAACTGGTCGCGAAGAGATTTACTCAAGTGGGGCGTCGGCGCCGGTTTGACGAGTGTGCTCATGGACAGCGTGGGACAAATGATACACGTGCCCAACTGGAACAGACTACTGACTGGCTCGGCGCATCCCTACCCGCAGTGGTGGGTCAAGGATTCCTATGAGCTCACAGGCATGCTGGGCAAACGCGGCAGTGCAGCGCAGCTTGCAGCAATGCTTCAACTGAATGAAGCTTATGCACAATCTTCTTCCGATGACTGGACTCTCATTACGATAAAAATCTTTGACCAGGTTCACACGCCATTAGTTTTTGCACTTGGCAAGCTGACTGAAGACGGAAAAAATACAACATTCGCCGGCAATGCAAATCATCCCGCGCTCAACAAGGCGAGCCAGTCAAAGAATTATCTGATGGCAAATGGGATCACGGATTTGTCTGATGATCCGCGTTTGGCCTCGCTCAGATTCAACAAATGGTTTGGCAGCATGCTGCTCAACGGAACGTTCGATGGCAAGGATAAGAGTGAAAACAGTAAAAATGCTCTTGGCTACGATGAATACGTAGGCCGTTTTCCGTCGAATGTCGCTATCCAGACAGGTATAGGCCTGCAAAGATTTAACAATTTTGCCGTGCACAACCTGACGCTGACCAAAATACGTCCGTCGTTGTGCGATGTGAACCACTTTGCCGGACTCAAAGGGCTCGTGAAGAGTCCGCTCGGCATCACGGCGTTTATGATGGGCGATCAGTATGACGCCAACGGCAGTGTCGAATTCAACGTTGTTTACAGTGGTTTGTCCAGCACTGAAAACGCGCGTTTCGAGGTTGTCGGACGCAGCGTTTCGCGGGTGGTGCAGAACCTGAGTCAGAGTTTGTCCGACGACTTCGGCGACTACCGCGAGTTGAACAGTACAACCGAGAAAAACCTGTCGCTGATTTTCGACAAGATTTCTGTTTTTGACCCAAAACGGCGCGAAGCAATTTTGAATTCACGCGAAAAGATCAAGAAAAGTCGCGACCGTCTTATTAAGGTCGCCGCAGACGAAAGCAAAACGCTCGTGTATACCGGCGTCAGCGCCGCGGATATCGGCAACAGGCAAGCGGATTTCATCACCGCTGAAAGAAAAGCCAAAGAAGTAGATTCAAAGCAGGAGTTCCTCGCACAGTGTGCGTTTGTTGCAAATGCGTTGGAGATCAGTGGGCAACCCTACAAGAATTTCTCGTTGTTCATGAACGTCAATGACCTTGACGGAGCCAACATCGACGTCCCCATCAACGGTATCGCGAGTTCCTACAATGCCCTCAACTATGTTGAAGGCATGCGGCAATTGGCTATCGGACTCAATATTTTGAGCAATGCGATCAAGGGCAAAAAAGCATTGATCATGGTTGTGAGTGATGGCGGCCGCACGCGAGACATGGGTGATGGTTCCGGTTCCTCCTTTGCCATGTTGCTTGGTCCGAGGGGAGAGGGCGGGCTCGATGACGCTTTGCATGCTCCGATGAACGTCATCAATTCCGACGCATATGAGGCGGCTTCACCACTCCAGACCCTCGGTGAGCAAACCAGCGGACTCGCATGGACCACGGGTGGCAATGACTGGGGCCTGAGAACCAACACAGGTGCCAAGTCGAATGCACAGACTATGGTGGGTGACTGGCAGGTAGGAGTTCTGCAGTTTTTTTCAGAGGCACAGGGACTCAACATCATGCCGCCGGAATTGGAAAGTTACGTCCGGTTCAAAAGATTCGGAAAAGACTAAACCGGCAAATTTAGCCCAGTTTAGCGACCTTCAGTCGGCCGCAGATGTTGCGGCAACAGTCCCGCTGTACTCTTTGGGAAGAGTACGGAGGGACTTTTATGATCATGCAAAAAGCGTCTTTGAAATCGAAGCTGGGAATTGCACTGCCCTCAGCAGTGTTACTTTGTTTGGCTGCATCCTGTGCGCGTGATGGAGGAAGCGAGGCAGACCGCCTTTCGGAGCTGAATTCAAGTTCAACTTCGTCGGAACTGACCGAGGTTGAAAAGATCACCTTTGTGCAATGGTGTGAGCGCTGGGGACTGACGTGTCCAGGCGATGATGGCAAGTCATTTGATTCGCAGAATGAGTTGCAATCGGAAAGCAAGGAATCTCAACAATGGCAGGCGATCGCCAAATTGTTCGATCGTTTTATGGTCTCGGGATCAAACTTTTCCCTTGAAGATTCGGAGTTGAATTCGGCAAAGGCTCGTCTGTTGATGACTCAGATTGGCTGGGATGAGGTCTATGGCGAAGTGCTGGAAGTTTTGAACAGGAGCAGACTCAAAAAGATTGCCATCGACCCGCAGGGCCAAATCCGTTTTGAAGCGCGGCCCGGGATGAACGACAGGGCTGGAACCGTTCGCGGACGCAGTGGTATGAGGTGGACGTTTGGCAATCAGGGGACAGTGTCGGTCGGTGAAACGGGCTCATATCTATTTGGCGGGCTTTGGTTTGCAGCCGCCAACTCACTTGAAACCGATGTGTTCGGCCGTTTGGGATACAATGACCAGGACAAAACAACGTGGAGCGGTTCAAACATTGCCGTTACCCACGTGCCTGAAGGCTTTTTTATCCGCGACTTACCTGTGCGCTGGGAAAAGTTCTCTGAATTCAAACGCGAGCCCTTGCTCAGAAGTGTGACTGAATTGCGCAACCTTGTTTTTTCTCAGGGCCGCAGCGTGAAACTGAACACGGCCTTTTTTGACACTGCGGCACGCAGTCTTCCAGTCTTCGTTGACGATGCAAAAGTTCTTCCAGCAATCACGAAACTTACAGATGCACTCGGCTCTCTGGAGATGAAGGCGCCTGTCAGCGATGCCGCTCTTGCGCAGATCAAACTTGAGCGTGCTGCGTCGGTGATGTGCCGTATTGAAATGAGCGGGACGCCGCCGATTGAACTGACGCTTGACCGTCGTTTTGGCATTCAGAATGCCTATACAAACGAAAAGGCGCACGCGCAGGTCGATCTTTTCGGAATCAACATCAAGGCCAGAGTGGGTATCCCCATCTCGTTCAATTTGCGACGGGTGGATGTCGAGCCCAAGCGCGTGGTTGTCAAAGGCGTGCCCGTCGTCGGTGAAATCGCGATTCCGCTTCCCGATGAGACTGGCAAGTTCGACAAAGAGCTGAAAAAGTTCGAATGTACCGAGCGCCTCTAAGAGGCGAGCGAGTTTCTGTTTTCTTCAAACCAGAGGGGACGCCGGCAATCGGCGTCCCCATTATAGTTTGTAATAATCTCTTCACCGGCGCGGATATTGCGGACGGCAACAAAACGGATTTTGTTCTCGGCATAGAGTCTGACGTAGCGCGCGTTGGCATAGGTGGATGAGTGGTTGTAGAGCGAGCCGAAGCCGAGGCAGATGGCACAACCTTCACGTCCGTCCGTCTTCCACTGAAAGAAGTATTCAAATAAAACCGTGCTTTTGATTGCTGCCAGCTGGTCTGCGGGAACGACGATCACCGGCGCATCCTCAAGCACCGTTCCCTCGGCGATGTCTATGGTTGCAAACACTCCGCGGCCACGGTCGCGGGTTGAATCGATTCGCATCATGCTGACAGTTTTATCACCTGCCTAAAGCCGCGGGCAGAACTCGTCCGAGAATTTTGCGAAATGTCAGTTT
>JBEDKY010000341.1:0-6814 GCA_041171905.1 Pseudomonadota bacterium | reverse complement strand
AAAATCTCGCAATGGTTCAAGACGTTCAAGTCGGAAGATTTCATTTTTCCCACTCGCGATATGTTGCGTTCACATGAGATCGTTTCAGAGATTCGTTATTCCAAAACTCCATTTCAATTCGGCCTGCACGCCATGCTGGAGTTTGAACGGGTGGGCTCGAGCGCAAGTTTTCTGGGCGCACCAAACGAAGTGTCAGACAGTGTGCGAAATATCGAGCAGGTGGTGCCCTGGTTCCAATGGCGGATCCCCGGAACTTACATTGCGACTCTGTATACGCCGCTGCGCACTGAAATAAACAAAGAAGACCCGCGCAATTCATTCACGACTTGGTCATTGCAGAAGTCCGGACGCGGACTTTTCATCACTGCAATTCAAGACAACCTTTTCTATCTGCCAAAAATTTCCTCGACCGCCGGAGTTACATTCAACTGGACGAACAAAAAGTCTGCATCCATCCAGAACGACTCGAGCCGGATCGGCGCGAAAGTTTCAATGGATTTTCCGATTGCGTGGAATATCAGACTTCAGCCCTACATGAAATTTGATTCCGACAGCTACATTCTGCAACGGATCAAGATCAACAACATCACTGACGGCTCTGCAACTCTCGTAAAGCGTACGGATTCGATTTTCGCGACCGGCGGACAAGCGTACTACGATTTATCGCGCAGCTGGCGCTTCAATTTCATTACAAATTTTGAGTCAACACAATCGACACTGTCCGACTTCTCAGGTTCGAAGATCTCATTTTTCGGCGGTTTCACTTACAGCTGGCCGCTGACACGGCCGGTGTTGCGCCGACTGGAGCGGTTCACGGATTCCCTTGCTGCGGAGGAAAACTGACAATGATAGTTTCGCGCTCGGAATTTGAAAAAGTATACGGTGAATTGATCAACACGAAGCAGCCGTTGATAATGACTCCGCGCGGAAAGTCGGTGTCTTTTCTGTGCACCCCTGCAGGCATCACCGAAGATGCAGTTCTATTTAAAAATTCGATCCCGGTGGATATTCTCCCAGAGATCATCACCAGCACTGAATTCACGCTGGTGTGTAAAGATTATCAATTAGTCAGCGCCGCCCTCTTTGCACACGGTACCGAAATCCGTTTCCCCACTCATCACATCAGTCTGCTGCCCCAGTCGCGCGCGGACGAGCGGAGTGTGTTTTCGGTGGATGATGAAGCCGAGGTCTCGATCAGACATCCATTCGACGCCGGCACGACGCTCACCCGCCGACTGTATGACATGTCCAATGGTGGCCTCAGTTTCCGGAGCCGGATTCATACGAAACTGATGCAGCCCGGCCGCATCTTTTCGCAGATGTCAGTAAAGATTAAAAATCGCCAAACGCTCACAAAGCAGGGGCGGGTTGTCTATATCAAACAAATTTTCGAGGAAAACGGCCATCACTTTCATCAGGTCGGTGTGCAGTTTATCAATTTAGCCTGAGGTCGATGATTCGCATGCATGTCTCATTGTCAGAAATTGAACCAACCAAGCGCATCTACTGCAACCGTTCACTCAATCTGCGGAACATCAAAGCCGTCGGATTTGACATGGACTACACGCTTGCACTCTACAAGCCAGAGCAGTTTGAAGTCCTCGCATACAACGAGACGCTCAAAAAGCTCGTCAACATGGGCTATCCCGACGATATCCTCAATTGGAAGTTCGACATCAGCCACATGATCCGCGGGCTGGCCATCGATAAAATGCGCGGCAACATCATCAAGCTGGACAGACACAGATACGTGAAAGTCGCCTATCATGGTTTCCGCGAGCTTGTGCGCGAAGAGCGCCGTGCCCTGTACGATGCATCGCTCATGCAATCCTACGAGGAGCCCGACTACGCCCTCATAGACACGCTGTTTACCCTTGCAGATGCCTATCTTTTTGCGCAGCTCATCGATCTCAAAACGCAACGGCCGGCAGAAGTAAAAAAGACTCCAATCGAAATCTACCGTGATGTGCGCCACTCCATCGACCTCTGCCACCGCGACGGAAGCATCAAGCATAAAGTTGCTCAGGAGCCATCCAAATACATCGAACGCGATCCGCTGCTGAAGGAAACCCTCAACCGCCTGCGACAGTCGGGAAGACAGGTTTTTGTGGTGACGAACAGTCTTTGGGACTACACACACGTCGTCATGAACCACATCTTCGGAAACGACTCTCGCAATCTCAGTAAGGACTGGCTTGACTACTTCGATGTCGTCGTGACCGGAGCCGCAAAACCGTCGTTTTTCATGTCGCTCAATCCGCTCTATGAAGTAGACCCCGATTCGGGTCTTCTGCGCAACACAGACGGCATTCTCAACCGCGACTCAAAGATTTTCCAAGGCGGCAATTTCAAGCAGCTGCATGAGCGTCTCGGAATTCAAACCGGCCCCGAAATCCTCTACGTCGGCGATCATATTTACGGAGATATTCTACGCAGCAAGAAAGAACTCGGCTGGCGGACAATGCTGGTCATCAATGAGCTTGAGGCAGAACTTGTTTCACTCGAGCGTCACAAAGACGAATATCGGCGGTACGAAGAATTATTGCAGATGAAAGACAACCTTGAAGACGAACTACAGAGGCTGCAACTGGAATTCAGCCAACTGGGTGCTGCGGGTAAAGGCAAGACCAAGTCACCAAAATTAGACCGCGCTCAGCAACTACAAGAAAACATCGAGTCTCTTGTAGAAAAGCGCGACGCAACCCGTGAAGCCCTGCGCCGCAGCATGAAAAAATACCATCAGAATTTTCATCCGGTCTGGGGTCAGTTGATGAAGACAGGTCACCAGAATTCACGCTTTGCAGCACAGGTGGAAAACTATGCGTGTTTGTACACCAGTAAACTGACAAACCTGATTAACTACTCACCCAATTTCAGCTTCCGCAGCACTCGCGACTTCATGCCGCACGATTTAATGCAGCCTTTGCTGTAAAGCTCAAACCTGCGTGCGCGCTTTTTCTACAAGACCCGTCGTGCTGTGACCCGCGACAAGTGGCAGAATCTCGATTCGGCCGCCCTGCGCAAGTACAAAATCAGCACCGACTACCGCCTCAATCGTATAATCGCCGCCCTTGACGAGAATGTGAGGCGAAAGAAGTTTAATGAGCTCAATGGGAGTGTCATCCGAAAAACCGACAACAAAATCGACCGCAGCGAGGCCGGCAAGAACGCGGGCCCTGCTTTCGAACGTCTGCACAGGTCGTTGCTCGCCCTTCAACCTGCGAATGGATTCGTCGCTGTTCAGTCCGACAACCAACACATCACCGAGTGCACGGGAGCGCTCAAGAATATCGACGTGTCCCATGTGAAGCAGGTCAAAACAACCGTTTGTAAAAACAATCCGACGTCCGTTGCGGTGCAGAGTTTGGGAAAGCGAAGGAAGAGAATCAGCGTGTAGAATTTTTGCCGACGGCCGCGTGGATGTATGAGCCGAGGACGTGAGTGACTGCAGGAGTTCGGACATTGTCAGGGTGGCAGTTCCCAGTTTTGCGCAAACGAGCGCCGCACCTGCGTTGGCGATTTCAGTTGCATTCGAAAATGATGCTCCCACAGCAACAGCCATCGCCAAAAAGGCAACCATCGTATCGCCGGCGCCCGAGACATCTGCCACCTGAAGGGCGCGTGATGCGAATCTCTTTGTTTTTTTACTTTTCGCGTCGCGCATTGCAACGCCGTGTTCCGAGAGGCTCAAGACAACAGCCTCTGCAGCAGACAAACGGCCGGTGACGTCGCAGATGGCATCGACCTCTTCTTCAAAGTGATGAACAGAGAGTGCCGGTTCCCAGACTTTGAGCAGCTCGCGTCCTTCCTTCAGGTTCGGCTTAATCAAGGTTGTTCCCTGATAGCGCGACAAATCATTTGATTTCGGATCTGTGACTACGTTGATTTTGTTGCTGCGCGCGATGTCGATGAGTTTGCGGCACAAAAGATGACTCAACACCCCTTTTCCATAGTCAGAAAGAACAAGCGCCTTGCTTCCCGACGCACTGATAAATCTTTCAAACTGCAGAATGATGCGCTGCTCCTCGCTGTTTGAGAGTGGAGCGATTTTTTCACGATCAATTCTTACAAGTTGCTGGTATCCGGCAAGGATGCGTGTTTTGCGGATGGTGGGCAAAACCTCGGATTCAATGAGCGAGTGGGTCTCAATTGCGAGAGAATGACAAATATCCCGCAGCTGTGCACCATCGGAATCACGGCCAATGCGGCCACATAACACTGCGCGCGCACCCACCGAAGCGATGTTGGCAGCAACGTTCGCAGCGCCACCCAGAACGTAACGACGCTCGCCTTCGAGCACAACTGGAACAGGCGCTTCCGGCGAAAGCCGCGACACGCTCCCTTGAATGTAGCAGTCGAGCACCAGGTCGCCGACCACAAAAACAGAGCAGGTCTGTAACTGCAGCGCCAATTCGGACAGAGTCATGTGATCGCGTGAGAGATCCGACATAATTCAAATTCCCCGTGGAGAAACGATACTGTAGCTGCCGTCAGTGAATTCCAGCGTCACTGAGTATGCCTCGCCTGAATCCCGATTCAATGCCAGCACCGACCAATCATCCGTGGCAAGGCCATTTTGACCATATTTCTTGAGACAATCCGTCAAGAGGTCCCTGATGCGGCCGTCAAGTGCAGGCACCTCACCGGCAATGGCATGCATCCGCTGGAGCTTGAGCCTGTCCTCACCTTCGCTCCGGTCAACGACAAAACCCACTTCGTAGCGACGTGGCCAGAAGTCACGCAAGGACAGCCAATGTCTGGGCAGTTGAATATTGTTGCAGCGAAGGGCGATCTGCGAGAACCACTCCGAAAAGGCAGCGCGGTGCTCCAATGAATTTTCTCGACTCGTTTCCGGCGGCTGAGGTGAGGAATCAGAGGGCTGCGACGGAGGGCGTGATGCGGGCGATATCCCGCGCTCTGATTCCCGCGCAGCGCCTGCAACTTCAAAAGGATTATCTGCGCCCCCTTGTGAATCGAGGGTTGCTTTTTTGATTTTCAGTTTAGTCTTGGGCTGCATTGAAATAACTGCATCTGTGCGCACGGGTGGCACGCTTCTGAACGGGCGGGCATCAACCAGATAAACTTTTTGCTGTGATTGCCCGCCTGCGATTCTGACTTCACCAGCACGCTCAGGTAGAAGTTGCCAAGCAGCAAGGTGCACCGCGGCCGAAACCAGAAATGAAAGCTGCAAGGCGGACAATTTTTTTCTCATTGAAATCGCAGCTCCTGAGAAAACGAAAGAAACGGCAGTTCAGGTTGCAAATCCATGAGCTGCGCGGAGGCGGCCGTGTCCCAGGGCTCCGCGGAGCCTACAAAAAGAAATTTTCCGCGCTTGCAGACACCAAAATCGGCAGCACAGGAAACGGCGTAATTATTACTGCCGGGCAGACGTTTGAGAGGCCCTGCAAACCGTTCCTCTTTCAAGAAATCGCCGCCATCAAGAGTGAGCCAACCGGCCTTGAGGATTGTTCCTTCATAATCGTCGATTTTCGTGTTTTTGTAGGCGACGAAAACACGCTGCTTGCCCTCCGGTAAGCCCAAAAGATCGATCTTCTGCACATCGGCCCCGTCAAAACTCGCAAGCGTGCGCATCGTCACTTCGCCACTTTCGCCGAGCGAAATCTTGAACACTGCGACGGCTTCTCCGCGCGCGGCTCCGAAATACTGAGGATTACAACTGACGAGCACTTCGGCAGCGGAGATTGCCAGCGACTGAAAGGCGTTTAAACAGCTCAAACCAGTCTTTGAATCGGCAATCTTGAACGAATCAAAATCCTTTTTTCCTGAGGACTGATCTCTGACGAAGACTTTTGCATCAATCGCTTTAAACGTGGACAGATCGAATCCATTGTCTATCACTGCGATAAAATTGCCGCGGCTCAGAATATGCACCGGATGAACTCCGCTGCCACCATCCAATTTGACAGCCTCAGACTGCGGGCTGGCAAACTGCGATTCCTGCCATGCGACTTTCTGCAAAACACCAAAGTCGAATCCGGCAACCAGTGCTTCATCCGACGCGGATAGACTGATTCCGTAGGCGTTCTCAGGCCAGTCACCACGCTGTCCTTTCCGCTGGCCGTCAGCGGAGAACCACGTCATGCGCGAGGGCCGTGACTGCCGCCCAGAAAATCTTTCAACAAGAATATGAAATCCCAGCCCACTGTCCTGAAACAAAATGGGGTCGCGACTGTCTGGCTCGAGACTTTGCACGATGCGCGCTTTTTGCTGGCGTATTTCGCACAAAATATTGTTCTGGGTCGGCGAACCTGCAAGCCACGTCAGACCTTCCAGCCTGTTACTCTCCAATGAACCGCCGCATAAACTATTTTCCTGCGCACCTGTGTCGTTTGGTCGCACGCACGACAATAAGAATGCCAGCAGCATCCAAGCTGCGAGTAATTTGATGAGCGGCGGTCTGTTCATACGCGTGCAACACTCCGAAATAAAACGGGCAAAGCTGCCCGCTCATTACTCCGGACCGGCATTGCTGAGCAAGCTCAAACTGAGCTCAAAAGTGCGCCCCTGGACAGGTAAAACCGGAGTTTGACTCCAGCCCACACGCCGCGCGGTCTGGGCCGGGAGGTTCAACCGAGAAAAACGTTCATCCAATAGATTGCCCGCATGAAGGGAAGCCTGCAGAACGCCTGCGGATGTTTGAAAAGGGAGCGAAACCGCCGCGGAGACCAAGAGCGGTGGGGCAAGCCGCGCTGTGCCCCGGGAATCGAGCCAAAAAGAGCCTGTTTGCTCGGCCAGAACCCGAAACCCAATAAATTGCAGATACCCCTGAGCAACCGGGGGAAGCGCTATTTCC
>JBEDKY010000340.1:0-7621 GCA_041171905.1 Pseudomonadota bacterium | reverse complement strand
ATGCAGATTGGTGGCTGCGCGGACCTGTTCGAGAATCGGCACGCCGATGGTCAGCAACGGGACGAAATGACCATCCATCACGTCAAAGTGAATGGCATCGACGCCGGCGGCCTCGAGGTTCTTGAGTTCATCGCCCAAATGCAGCAGCCGGGCCGCAGCAATCGAGGGTGCAATTTTGATTGGTTTTACGCTCATGGGTGGATGACCTCCGTCCTCAAATTCAGTGCGGTCGCTCATTCGGGTTGCAGATAGGTGTGCATCAGTTTCTTGAGGCCGACGACCGGAAAACGAACCTCGAGTCGGAATCCGTCGAGGCTTTTTTCGACTCGTTCGACGACACCGCTGCCAAAGAGTTTGTGTTTGACACGTTGCCCGGCAAACCACTCCTGCTGTTCCACCTTACCGGCCAAATCATCGGCAGATTTTAGAAACGAGAAAACATCTTTGCGAATATTCCGCAGAGTTGATTTGTCGGCTTCGGAGAAATTCGCTTGTGGTGCGGTACGGCTAGATTGAAAATTGGATTGTGAAAAATCATCATGATCCCAGTGTGCGCGTGGCGCACGGCGTTCCATCTGCACACCTTCCGAGGGCAGCTCGGCAAGGAAGCGGCTCATCTCTGCAGGAAGGTCCGGCCTGAAGCGGTTGCGGCGAATGTTGGTCAGTGTGAGCGATTCGCGAGCCCGAGTCATGGCAACGTAGAGAAGTCTTCGCTCTTCCTCGATCGCCGGTTCGCTTTCGAGGCTATTGTTGTGCGGCAGAACCCCTTCCTCAAGCCCACAAATATAAACCACTGGAAACTCAAGCCCCTTGGATGAGTGGATAGTCATCAAGGTGATGGCATCGGACTGGCCCGCCTGAACGCTCTTGACCGTCGGCTCGACGGTGAGCAGTGCTTGCTCGAGAAACTGACTGAGCAACCTGACGCCCGGACTGGCAGAGGCTGATTCCGTGAAAATGTCTTCTGGTTTTCCGAGCGCAACAGCAAGTTCGTCAGTTTGTTCGTTCGCTGGTCTGTTTTCGATTTCAACCAGGGCGTTTTGCAGTTCGATGACGTTCAGCCAGCGTTCGTCAAAGTCCTCCGGATGGGCGCTGCGGAGGAATTCTTCAAACTGCGTGTCGGCGAGAATATCGCGGAGCACGAGCGACGGTTTGCCGGTCATGTCGAGCGACGAGCGCGCTTTATTGAAGAGTCTCTCAAAATTTTTCAGCGCAGAGAGTCCGCGTCCGACATCGGCCGTGAATTCATTGCGAGCCAAAGCGCAGGCAACGCGCAACAGGGTTGTGTTTTTCTCGCGCGCAACCTCTTTCAGTTTTTCGAGTGCCTTGTCGCCGAACCCGCGACGGGGGGTTGAAATCGCTCTGATGAACGCATTGTTGTCATCTGGATTCACCACAAGCCGCAGATAAGCCAGGAGGGTTTTGATTTCGGCCCGCTCGTAAAAGCGTACCGAACCATAAATGATGTATGGCAGCATGCGTCTGCGCAATTCATCTTCGAGCACGCGGCTTTGTGCGTTTGTTCTGTAAAGAATCGCAAAATCTGCAAAGCGTTTTCGCTTCTCGTATTTTCTTATGAGTTCTCCGACGACGAAGTGTGCCTCGTCGAATGGGTCTGTGGCTCCGCGGCAGATGACGTCCTCGCCAGACTCAGCTTGTGTCCACAGCGTTTTGGGCGCGCGACGGAGGTTGTGGGATATCAGCTGGGTTGCGGCACGGACAATATTTGAAGAGCTCCGATAATTTTGCTCGAGCTTGATGATCTTGGCATCGGGATAAAATTTCTGAAAGTCGAGTATGAATGCCGGTTCTGCGCCGCGCCATGAGTAGATGGACTGGTCGTCGTCGCCAACGATGCACAGGTTGTTGGTGTGCGATGAAAGCAGCTGGATGAGTTTGAATTGTATCGGGTTGGTGTCTTGGAATTCATCTACGAGAAAGAAGCGGAATCTGTTTTGCAGCTGCCCAAGCACCGATTGATTTGACTGCAGCAGGTTGACCATAACCATAAGCAGATCGTTGAAGTCCATCGCATTTTGCGACTTCAGCCTGTACTGGTAAAGGGCATAGCATTTTTGAATCAGCTCTGCGTTGTCATCTTCACCGTAGCGGCGCATTTGCGCACGGGCGGCGGTCTGAGAATCATAGGCATGCTCGCGGATCTGCTTTGCATAATCTTCCGGACTCAGTCCGGCGTTTTTCAATCTGTCGATTTTGTTTTTGATGGTTGCGACGCTGAGGAGCTTGTCAGGAACGTTGAGCGACTGGGTGACTTCTTTGATGAGTGACTTTTGATCGTCATCGTCGAGAATTGAAAATGATTCGCTGTATCCGGCCTCACGAGCAAAGATGCGCAGGAAACGCGCGCACGCCGAGTGAAAGGTTGAAACAATTATGCTGCGCGCGCGTCCGCCGACAATGTGTTCCACGCGTTCGCGCATTTCTTTTGCGGCTTTGTTTGTGAACGTGACGGCGAGAATAGAACTGGGTGGAACACCGGAGTCAATGAGCGTAGCAATGCGATGACAAATGACGCGTGTTTTTCCGCTGCCTGCTCCAGCATAAACGACCAAGGGTCCCGCCAGTGTTTCGACCGCTTGCTGCTGAGCCGGATTGAGCTGGGCGGAAGAACTCGTGCGGGCATCATTCATGGTTCAATTTTTTCCTGTTTTCTTCTTTTTCTTTTTCCGCTTCTTGAGCTTTTTGTTGCTCTTAGCCTTCCTTTTCTTTTCATCATTTGGGGCGGCCGTCCAGCGTCCTGTCCAGTCTTTGCGCTTTTTTTTCTTCATCCGCTCGGCGGTCTGGGCGGCTGCACGCGATTTTTTGAGCAGGGGTGCATAATGCGGATTATGTTCGAGGTTGCTGCTCAGGTAGAGGTGCGGTTTTGTGTCTGAAAAGCCCTTTTTGGAAAAGAAGCGCACCGCGCGGTGATTGTCGGGGTCGGTGTCGGCCATGATGATGCGGATGCCATCTTCTTCGACCATGATTTCGACCAGTTTGTCGACCAATTTTCCAGCGACTCCCTCGCGCGCCCAAAGGTCGTGAGAGCAGAGCCAGAGCACATAACCATAACTCCACGCTGAGCCGGGTTTTGAAATCACGGTACCCAGAACAAATCCGACAATCCGTTGTTCTTTGCTGCCCTCAACCCAGTCATCGTTTTCGGCAACGAGACAATAGTCGCCGTCTGTATTGAACAGAGTTGTGACTTCATATTCGTCCCAGCTGCGATAAAGCATCGGCCAGAGGTCGGCCTTGAAGTTCATGGCTCCGAGTTGATAGACCTCCGCGAGATCCTCGATCTCCATGGTGCGGACGGTGAAAGAGCGCTTTGAGTTGCCGTTGGTTCCGTTCTGGTCGCGTTTGTCTTGAGCCATGGTCCCCGCAGTTCCCCCGCATCAGCTGCACCTGAAGAAATTGTCTGTCCACCCGTTGGGAGTGACTAGAACAGTGTCTCCAATCGTGGCGGTGCGAACACCTGTGCGTCAATCCCCCGCCGTGTCAGATGGTGGACGCACGTTTGTGCTCCCTCGCCACACACAAGCACTTGTGAGGGATGCACCTCTTCGATAAGGCCCTCAATTTCGCTCAAATCTGGTGCGAAATGTATCGAGAAATGGTCTGCAAAAGTCAGATGCGCAAGCCATGGGCACTGTGCTGCCGCGTGTTGATCGTGCAAACCGGTCCAGACCCAGATTCCCTGTGGGAGGGTGCGTTGTCTGCGCGACAGAAGGTGCTCTTTGGAGAGAAGTATCACACAAGGCAGATGGGCTGGATTTTCAACCCACTGTGTTCGCGCCCCCTGATTCCAAAGTGTCCCTTCGCCTGCCGAGGTTGCGTGGCTGTGGGTTGTTTGTCCTGAAGGAAATGCTGATGCGATTGGCAAATCACTTTCACTTTCCATCAAGCCCGCGAGATGTTTGTCGAGGTGAATCGGAATGCGCAGCTCAGTCAGCAGTCCGACGATGTGATGTGCAGCCCCACATGCGTCGGCCACGACGACGACACGTTCGCCCGCTCTGAGAAGTTTGCTGCAGAATTCGGCGAGACGTTCGAGTTCGCGGCGCACCGAAGTCGCAAAAAGGGCAGAGGGGTCACTTTTGAGTTTTAATAGCAGCGTTTCCGCCTGCCGGTAGGCAGCACGACGCAGAACCGGCGTTGTTCGCTTGGACCAGTGCGATGCATAGAAAATTGAATCGTGTTTTTTTTCCACACGCAGGAAGCTGGAGCCGGGTCCGTCGCCGCTTGGAATCAATTCGACCTGCAGATTCCCGAGAACAATAGGGCGAAAATACGAACATGGCAAAAACGCGGCCTTGGGGAATTTCTGTGCGAGTATTCTGTGTGCTTCATGACTGACAAGCAGTTGTTTTCCGGCAAGCTTGCCAGAACAATAGGCCGGGCCGACGCTGGAGATGAAATTGATATGCGTTGAATTTTGTGCGTCAAGTGCAAGGATGGCGTGCTCGACTGTAATGTCGCCATCGTCATGATTGAGTTGGATGTCATCGAATGCAGTGAGCATGCCCGTCTCCGCGCCCGCCCGAACCGAAATTGTCAGAGCACGTTGCCATAGGGGGAACAGAAAACAAAGCGCGGGCCAAGGCAAATATGTATAGGTTGGTCTGTGGGTTCGAGAAGGTCACCGTCGAGGGAGTATTCAATTTGTCCGTCAGGAATCAGCGTGACCTCGGAGAAGAGGTGCGTCAACGCAAATTTTTCGTCAATTTTCCCTTGTAATAGCAGAGTTTTCATGACGCGGAATGGAAGCTGACGTTCATCGGCATGAACCACCATGAGTTCTGCCTCGGATTTGTGCGTATCCAGAGTGCGAAACAGCTTTATCCCGAACGGCATTTTGGGAATAGTCGAAGCCGCGATGATGGCCGCGTTCGCCGGATTTGCATGCGGCCAAGGAGTTGGCTGACTTTCAATGCGCAAATGCTCGGTGCGGTAGAGTTTTTTGTAGGCTCCCCCCATGTGACCGGCAAGCGCCCCATCGGCGATGATGCGGCTAAGAAATAGCCCGGCGCCGAGGGTTGAGGATTTGTTCTTGTAGAATTCGCCCAAGAAACGTGCAGCAACGCCATCTGCGAAAATAAAGCCGAGCCGACCGTTGACGCTGAGTGTTTGCAGAGACATCTGCGCGAGTCCGTCGGGGGTATGGTAGGCCTCGAGGGCATCCGCGAAAACATCTTTGGGACTGCCAAAAATGCCAAGATTGGAGGCAAGAACGTTGACCGTTCCTCCACGCAGGATGAGGATGCGAGGACGTTTGTCTGCTGGGTAAGCCGCTGCAATCGCCGAGAGAGTCAAACTTATTGTGCCGTCGCCGCCGACGATTCCGACGGTGTCCAGACCGCGCGCACAGAACTCCTCACAGACGCGCGAAAGATCGCCGAGCGAGTTGGTGATCTCAAATTGTCCCCGGTTGCCAAGAATGTACCAAAGAAGAGTATTGTGCTCGGGATCGCGTTTGTTTATTTTCGCGTAGGGGTTTGAGATAATTCCTAGTCCGGGCATTTTGTGGCGTTCCGTTCGGGGTAGAAAAAAATGAGCCGTCGGGGAGAGAGTCTGCCACCAAGCAAAACGAATGCAAGCGCAGACGATTCCGTCAACATCAAGAAGAAGTCATTTGTGCGCGTGGCGCGCAGCGGGCCTGCGCGGAAAAAAAATGCTGCTGGTGCGAAATCTTCCGCGGTTGAGCCTGAGGTTCTTGAAGCCGAGGTCGTTGATGATGGCGACTCCGAACCGCGCGAGGTTGAAACACTTGATGCTGCGCCCGTGGACGGTGACTGGATAGATGCCGAGCCTGCTGAAGGCACGGTCACCGTGTACGAAGCGCCCGAGCAGAATGATGAAATCGATGATTACGATCCTTCGGAAATTGATAATTCGACAAGTCTTGTCGCCTCGTCGGCGCTGTCGCGTTACATGGCCGAGCTGCGCAAATATCCGCTGCTGACTCCCGAAGAGGAGCGCAGACTTGCGACTGATGCACATGAGAACAACAATGTTGAAGCGCGGCAGCGTCTGGTGACCGCCAACCTGCGTCTGGTCGTGAAGATTGCAATGGAATATCGGCGTGCGTACGCGCAGATGCTCGATCTTATCCAAGAGGGCAATGCCGGTCTGGTGCAGGCCGTCAACAGATTCAATCCTTATCGTGGCGTGAAGTTGTCGACCTACAGCGCGTGGTGGATCCGCGCATACATCCTCAAGTTTCTGATGGACAATAAGAGCCTTGTGCGGATCGGAACCACGGATGCACAGCGCAAACTGTTTTTCCGCCTGCGTGCCGAAGCGGAGAAGATGTATGCGCTGACACAACGTTTTGATGCCCGCCTGTTGGCCGAGAAGATAGGCGTCAAGGAGTCTGAGGTCGTTGAGATGAATCAGCGCCTGTCCAAGGGCGACGTCTCTCTCGATGCTCCTTTGTTCGATGACGCGCAGGGTGCTCGGCAGGTCGATGTCATTGAAGCCGACGATGAGTCCGCGGAAGAAAAACTCGCGCGAGAGCAGATACTCGCGATCATCAGACGAGAGGCGGCCGCAATCGAAAAAGAATTGAGCGAACGTGATTTGTTTATATTCCGAAATCGAATCATGGCTGACGATCCAATCACGCTGCAGGACGTTGGTGACAAGTTCGGCATCACCCGTGAACGCGCCCGCCAGCTTGAGTCGAAGGTACTCAAAAAGATTCGAGACAGGCTCGAGGATGCGGGCGTCGATGTTCCATAATTCTGCACTCCGCATGTTACCTCGCGACCGGCATTGCGCCCGGCTTTGTGTATTGGCGGCTTTTATTTTTTTGTCTCTCTCGCTTTCGCAGACTGCTCTGGCATCGCGGCTTCGAATTGTTAGTTTGGCTCCAAGTGTGACCGAGTGGATTTACGCGCTCGGACTTGGTCATGCGTTGGTGGGCGTCACCGAGCAGTGTGATTTTCCGCCTGAAGCCACGAAGATCGAAAAGACTGGCTCATTCATGCAGACAAGCGTTGAGTCGGTCTTGATGAAAAAGCCAACCCATGTGGTTGCTGTCGACGGTATTCCTGTCAACCTGAGTAAACGGCTGGTCGAGCAAGGTATTCGGGTGCACGTTTTGTCTGTGCGGCGGATCGGTGATTTTCCGGAGCAAATCTTGAAACTGGGTGAAGAACTCGGCGCCCGTGCGCAGGCTGCGGATTGGGCAGATAAAATGCGCAAGGCCTTTGTTCCTCAGAAAACGAACTCTGCCAGGGCAAAAGTGCACGGCAGTGCGTTGTTGTTGGTTTCGCCCAAGCCGATGTATGTGGCATCCCCCGAGAGCTGGCTGAGTGATTTGTTTGCCCTCGCTGGCTGGAAAAATGCGCTTGTGAATGTTCGCGGATTTACTTCGGGCGGAGCAGAATTTCAAAAGATTTCCATCGAGAGCGCGCTTTCTGCCGGTGCGAGGCGTTGGGTGTTGTTTGCGGATTCGCGCCAGGCCGAGAAAGAGGTTTCCCAGTCGGTGGGTCAGATCTTTCCGAACAGAAAAATACCCGCCGGAATTGAACTAGTCATCTTTCCGGCCGATGTGTTTACCCGACCCGGGCCGCGTCTTCTTAGTGCCCTTGCGACGCTCGGGGAAGAGATAAAG
>JBEDKY010000339.1:0-3026 GCA_041171905.1 Pseudomonadota bacterium | reverse complement strand
AAAAAAAAAGGGGGATAAAATGAGGGCACTTTCACTTTCTGCATCTTGTCTTGCCGCATTGGTCGCAGTGTCTGGATGTGGAGGCAATGACGTCGATTCGGAAGCCGAAACAGTGGATGTTGGTGTCAGTGTCGAACCCGGAACAGTTCCGATGAATTTGATTGACTTGTCTAAAGTGAAGTTCAAATACCAAATAAAGGGTTGCAAGTCGGGCTTCACGAAGAAGGTAGCTACGGATTTCGTCCAAACTGAGAGTGTCAAACTGTTCAAAGGCGACAGCGGTTGCGTCGCCGAGCTGGTCGCGATCGAACTCAACGGAAAAGCTTATACCGATTTAGTTGCAAAAGACGGCAAAACTGCCGTGACAATTGACACCGCGAATCTGGGCCAGAGAGCCACAGCTGCAGCTGCCGGTATCTCGAGATCTGCAATTTCGTATTACTTTTATAAATCATCGGCAGACACTCAATTCGTACTCAAGGTCCCTGATCAGGAAACATTCGATACCTCAAAGGGTTCAAGTATCAAGTTTACTTTTGAATCTATCCGAAGCGATATTGTCGAGAAAAAGGTTCAGGGAGTTTCTGTGGCGCAGGGATTGTCGGTGGGAGCACTTGAGTCGCCGAACATGAGTTTGCAAGAAGCCAATCTCACCTGGAACAGTGTCGCAGACCAGAAGACCGCAGGTGGCAACACATACTATGGAGGTCTGTTGAAAGCGTCATTCGACTGCGATGATGCATCGAAAGTCACGACTGTGGGTGGCAAGAACTTCTGCCGCACACCCGGTTTGGACAATCAAGACATTTCCAAAATGACGGCAGTTTTGGTTGCAGGCAGAGCCTCTGGAAATACCAGCGCGTTGACCTACGATGAAGCTGTAGCGAAATTCAATGCTGCAAATGCTATTTCCGCAGGTGTGAGTGGTTCGAAGGACGCAAACGGCAGAGCTCTATTCGACAACATTCCCTATTATCAAGACAGCGCTTTGGGTGGGACATCAAATGCATGGCTCATCGTCCGCATGCAGGATGCAGATACCGCTGGCAACAAGTTTGAATCGTACACAGTGTTCAATGTGACGTTCACAAACAACAGCCCATGAATGAATCCGAAAAACATTGAGGCTGCCCTGAGTGGCGGCCTCAATGTTTTTTTTGACTTTTTTATTTCAAGAAAATGGCGCTGTGGCTGCAGTCGCCTTGACGAGTTCGCACAACCACCCGATAATAATGTTGTTTATGACCGCTTCATCTGGTTTTTGAGGCAACTTATGCACATGACTCGTAACCCTGCTTGCAGCCGATTTGATCCATTTCGTCTCGGCTTCATTTTCCTGATTGCCTTGAATTTTCTCCCTGCATTCGGACAAGAAGAACAGTCCACCGAAGCTCCTCAGGATAAACCAGCGACCAGCGAACCAAAGGTAGAAAAGAAAAACGAAGAAGCTGATCCTGCTGAAGTATCTGGTCAAAGCCAGCAATCGGAACTGCAGTTCGACATCGAAAAGCAAAAGGATTGCCTCATTCTGATTAAAACTCCCACCCGCCTGAAAGCTGCGCACAGATACGAAATCACACTGCCTGACGAGACCACAATAAAAGCGGCGGTAAAGAAGGCTTCAGACAAAAAAGCGCAACTGATACTTCGGACACCTTCAAAAAAGTGTCCGTCGCTCATCGGCAAAGCAATCAAAATCAAACTTGACAGTGCTGAGAAAATTTCTGCAACCAAACAAGGAGGCGGAGCCGAAGCCTCCGCCGACCCACAAAAGAGCAAACTACCTGCTGCTGCTGCGACAGATGCTTCCAAAACTCCCGGCGCCTCGCAGACGCCGCCGGCGCCTGCACAAACAAGCACTGTGACTAAAGAATACCGCGTGAATGCCGGAGGCGGTTACGGACAGTTCTTCCAAAATGTTCAGGCAAGCAATTCTTTCATCGCAGAAGCAAAAAAAGAGAAAATTGGTTCCATTGGAGGACCGCTGTTCTATGCAGGGCTCGGCGGATTTTTTCCGATCGGCAGCGCTCACGCACTTTCGGTGACAGGACGCTATCTGCAGTTCTCAGCAAAAAAAGACGTCGAACTTGGTGGCGGATCTCCCTCGTTCAAATACTCAGTCAAGGCGACTGAGTATCAACTGAGAGCGGCATATATTCTCCCTCAGTGTTTCGGCCTTGGATTCGCCTGTGGACTTTCGGGCATGGGGGCAACACTTGCCAACTCTACCGTGCTCATCGGTGCTGTAGACCAGCCGCCTCCCTCACCCATGACTTACATGCGATTCGGAGGCGGCCTCACAACACAATTCAAATTGGGAGGAGGGTTCGTTGCCCACATTGAAGTTGAGGGAACAATGGCTCAAGGCACACTCAACCGCGCGGACACGCAAAAAAAATTCACAATATCTCCGCAACTCATCTCATTTGGCAGCGGAATTGAATTCTCTCTTTGAACGTGCAGTTTAAGCGCACTGACTTTCCATCAGCGCGCCTTTGCTCCGCGGATCACGAGCTGTGCAAAGTCATCGGCTTTGAGGCTGGCGCCACCAACCAGGGCTCCGTCGATATCGGGCATCGACATCAGCTCATCGACGTTTTGCAGAGTCACGCTTCCGCCGTACTGGATGCGCAAGCGCCCCGCCACATCGGGACCAAAATTGCGCGTCAGCCATGCACGGATGAATGCATGCGCCTCCTGCGCCTGAGCCGCCGTTGCCGCGCGCCCTGTGCCGATCGCCCAGACAGGTTCGTAGGCCAAAGTGAGCAAAGGGCGGTCTGGATCGGCTCCGAGTGCCGCACTCCAGTTTTTGATACCGGTCGCCGAAAAACCCTCTGTGAGCTGCTTCTCGATAACCTGTGTCCAGTTGCCCGAATCACGCTCGGTGAGGGTCTCGCCAATACACAGCACCGCCTGCATGCCCGCGCCCAAGAGGGCTGCCACACGCTGGCCGGCAGTGGTGTTGGTTTCGCCGCACATTTGTCGGCGTTCGCTGTGCGCCACCAGACTTCCGCCCACATCCACAC
>JBEDKY010000338.1:0-2971 GCA_041171905.1 Pseudomonadota bacterium | reverse complement strand
GGGTAAAACGCAAGTTTTTTCCGTCGCAGAAGCCTTGGCCCGAACTGGCGGTTGCAACCAAAAAAATCTCGTTGCCGTCTGCAAAAAAAGCCGGCGCTCCCGACTGGCCGCTACAGGCTGTCAGTTCTGTATTTTGTTCAAGTGTGAGCACACCAGACAATTGCTTTTCAGAATGTTTGTTCTCAGGAATAGGAAAATCTGTACTCATCACCTGGAGTGGGCGCAGCAGAAGTCGGGCTACTGGTTCCGGAGTTTTGTCACGATCGGGAAACAAGAATCTGCTGACAAAATTTTCGCTTTCCTGTTTATGCTCGGGCAAGCGTTCATGGCTTGCTACGGTGACTGCAGCATTTGCTGGAAGTTGGGAAACATCCAGAATTTTGCTAGGCTGTATGCCATTGGGCAGGGAGCACTTAAACTCGATCAATGCAATATCGTTTGCCGCCTGTTCCACAGTTTGCGTGCCTTCTGCCGCAACGAACCCCGGATGAGCGTAAATCTCGGCGGCGCGGTATGATTTGATGACAATCCCATTCCTGTCGACGACCTCGACCGAGTGCTGTGCGTTTTTTGGAATGTTCTGAAAGCAGTGTGCCGCGCTGACGGCAACGCAATAATTCAGCGATGCCACGGGGGTGTGTATGAGTGCGGCCGAGCAGGTGGAATTGAACTGATTGTTGTCGATCGTGTAGGCTGTCGTGAGTCGTACTAAACCTTTTGAGAGATAGCGGGATTCGTTTGCACGCGAGGTTGCGGAATGAAGAAATTGCGCCTGTTCGGAAGCTTCCTTGCATCCGAACAACAGCAGGCTGAAGGCCACTATGCCAACGCAGATTTTCATTTCCGGTGTGGTCTCCTTGGTTCCGCACTCGTCTTGGTCAAGGATTCGGAAGATTTTTGTCCTATATTAGAATCAGGACTTTTGACTCTAATTAACAATCTGGAATGATTGAGTTTTATGTGTAGTATTATTTCTTTGCAGAGCAGTCCACGGGAAATTGGGCGATATTTTCCACAATTGCGCGACCCCACCGGGTGCGATGCCAAGGGATTTGATCTGCGGGCTCATGGTTTTTTAAAGAAAGAGCGGGCGCCTGTTGTGTTTGCCGACGAAACTGGAAACTGTGTCGTCGAGGAAAAATATTTTTCGCTCTGTCCGGCATGGTCGAAGCAATGGCCATTTGCCTTTGAAACCTACAATGCGCGCCTGTCTCGGGCAAAGCGCACGCGTGTTGCAGGAGAAAAATACAGTCGGCCGGTTCTCGATGAAAAAGGAAACGCCGTCGAGGAATTCATCTTTTCTGTTCCGAGTTTTCGCGATGCTTTTAACTCCGGCCAGACGTGTTTGGTGCCGATCTCGGCGGCAGTGGAATCATGTTACTTTGGATTAAGTGCCGGACACATAGTCCGCTTCTCGCCACGTGAAGATTCTTTTCTGTTTGCTCTTGGTCTCTACAATGACTGGGTCGATCCTGCGAGCGGAGAGATCATTCCGACATTCACCTTACTGACCGACGCGCCCGATCGTTTTGTGCACTCACATGGTCACGATCGTGGTTTAATAGTGATCGCGCAGGAGGAATGGCAACGCTGGCTGTCAGGCAGACAGATGAGTGGAATTCAAAGGCTCAAATTTGCGCGGGAAAAAAGGATTTTGCCGGATTGGCGCTGCGAGTCGGAGCGGCCGTTGAAGGCGGGCTGGCAACGCAGGGCGCCGACAGCCGCCGAAATTGAAGACATACAAATTTGGTCGCCAGTTGCGGCTGTTTAATGTCCTTTAACGTTCGCTTTGATGCTCGCGAATTTTCCTGATTGATAATCAGCAAATGCCTGTTCGATTTCGGCACGTGTGTTCATGACAAACGGTCCGTACTGCACGATCGGTTCGTTGAGTGGTTGTCCTGCGACTAGAATGAATCTCGTTTCTTTCCCATCGCTCTGGATGGTCACAGACTCTCCATCTCCGAACAGCACAAACGAGTGGTTTGGCAGCTCGGTGTTTTCGCTCCGGGCATTTCCTTCAAACACATAGGCGAAAGCGTTATATCCATCGGGAACGTTGGTTGTGAAGGTTGAGTGGCCGGATAGGCGTACGTCGAGATATTTTACTTTGCTGAACGGGTCTTGGATAACGCCCTTATTTCCTGCGTGTTCGCCGGCAAGGATGCGGATGCGCGCACCGTCGGCTTCAATTTCAGGAATCGCCTCAGGTGTGAATTCCTGATATTCAGGCGGAGTCATTTTTTCGCGTGAGGGGAGATTGATCCAAAGTTGAAATCCGCGCATCAGGCCCTGTGTCTGCTGCGGCATCTCGGAATGAATGACGCCTGCGGCCGCCTTCATCCATTGCGCCCCACCTGCACGTAGATCTCCACGATTTCCCATGCTGTCTTGATGCAGCATATGGCCGTCGAGCATGTAGGTGAATGTGACAAAACCGCGGTGTGGATGGTCCGGAAAGCCAGCGATGTACTCGTTTGGATTGTCGCTGCCAAAATGATCGAGCATCAGAAAAGGATCCAGATTGCGGAGTGTCTGTGTTCCGATACTGCGTCGGACTGTCACTCCCGCGCCTTCTGAGACTGCCTGTGACTGAAGAATTCGAGCAACCGGACGGATTTTCATATGCACTCTCCTTTCTGCAAGTGTACACTTGAACAGCGCAGGAATCCAAATTCAACGCAGGTGATGAACGGATGAAAACTCTTTATTGGTTTCGCAATGATCTGCGGTTGACGGACAACTGTGTCCTCGACTTTGCAATGAGGCAGTCGCGTGAGATTGCATTTGTTTATATTCACGATCCTCGCTTAATGAAGCTTACAGCAGCCGGACTGCCGCGGCTTGGTTGGCATCGCCGCAGATTCCTTGCGCAGTCACTCGAAAATATTCGCATTCAGCTCCGCCATCGCGGTCACGTGCTCATCGAATTGCATGGACGACCGGAGAATATCATTCCTGATATCATGGC
>JBEDKY010000337.1:0-8784 GCA_041171905.1 Pseudomonadota bacterium | reverse complement strand
GTCCATAGGCAACGTCATAGCCCTCACGGTATCGGGCGATCATTTCGTGAACGACATGCGGCGGGTCCTGCAGGTCGGCATCCATGATGACAATCGCATCACCTTTGGCGACATCCAGGCCAGCGGTCACTGCAGTCTGGTGACCGAAATTGCGCGCAAAACCGATCAGTTTGACCCGTTTGTCTGCGCGCGCCCACTCGTCAAGCAGAAAGAGTGTTTTGTCACGGCTGCCATCGTTGACGAGGATAAGCTCGCACTCACATTGCAGCGTCGCCATGAACTTTTCCAATTCGGCACGCAAGAACGGCACAACATCCTGCTCGTTGTAGCAGGGAATGACAAAGGACAAGAGTTTGGGGTTGTCCCGAGGTTTGAGAATGTGCGCTGTCTGAGACACTCTTGTGTTCTCCGCTCTGGTTTATTGAAACAAGTCTTCAAAGAGTTCGTAGTGGTCATTGCTCATGCCGAGCTTCGCATAGACCTTCTGTGCAGTGAGATTTTTCTTATCGACGTAAAGGCGCAATCCAAGCGAGCCGCGCGTGCGTGCGCGTGCCTTGGCGACGGCATACAGCCAGCGGAAAAGTCCTTGTCCACGGAAGCGCTTTTCAACAAATACGCTGTGCATCCATTCGACGTTACCGTTGCGCCAGTCACTCCATTCTTTTTGCAGCAGCAGGCATCCAACCGTTTCACAAATGCCGACTGAGTCTGTTTTCTCTGCAATCAGATATTCTCCGATCGACGAATCTGCCAGAACGTGAGCTACACCGGCCGCAACCACGTCGGGCCGCAGATTCAGGCTTTCACTTTCAGCTGCCATCTTGATTTGCGACTGCGCGATAAAATCAGCATCGGCCGCAGCTGCCATGCGCACACTGTACCCTGCAGGGCGGAGCGACTCATAGCGCGCAAAGGTATACTTCAGCCCGGCCTCTTCGCCGTGTGTCTCGCTTTCGCAGCGGAAGAGATTTTCAAAGTAAGGAAAAAATGCGTCGCCCGTATAAGTTCCGTGGATGCGCGTCAGTTCGAGGCTGTCGGCAATGGCCAACGCCTGTGCGTAAATTTCGGCACCGCCGATGATGAACGCATTCGCTTCCGCTGATACATGTGTTGTTTGACGAAGAATGCTTACAGCTGCATGCAGTTCGCCGCACCAAAAGACTTGCTCCGGCCAGCGCGGGTCGGGAGTCAGGCGATCGACAGGATAAGCACGGGAAACGCAAACATGAACTCTGGATGGAAGCGGCCTGCCGAGACTCTCGAAAGTCTTTCGACCCATGAGAATGGTGTGGTTGGTTGTCAGCGACTTGAAGCGCTTTAAATCGGCCGAAAGTTTCCACGGCAGAGTATTGTTGACGCCAATGACACGTTGCTCGGCCATCGCGGCAATGAGTGTCAGTCTCATACAGCAACTGGCGCCTTGATTGCGGGATGGGGGTCGTAGCCTTCGAGGGTGATGTCCTCGTAGGTGAATGCAAATAGATCGGTGACCTGCGGATTCAATTTGAGAGTCGGCAGGGCTTTGGGCGCGCGCGAAAGTTGCAATCGAGCTTGTTCGATGTGGTTTGAGTATAAGTGGGCATCACCCAGAGTGTGCACGAAATCACCCACCTTAAGTCCGCAGACGTGGGCGACCATGTGTGTCAGCAGAGCATACGAGGCGATGTTGAAGGGAACGCCCAAAAAGACGTCCGCCGAACGCTGATAAAGCTGGCAGGACAAGCTCCCGCCGGCAACGTAGAATTGAAAAAGTGAGTGACAGGGCGGAAGAGCCATTTGCGGCACGTCGACAGGGTTCCATGCCGAAACAATCAGTCGCCGTGAATCTGGGTTCTTCTTGATCTGCGCAACGACGTCGCTGATCTGGTCGACTCCCTGCAGGTCTTGTGCAAGTGTGCTGCCGCGCCACTGTTCACCGGCCTTTTTGCCGGCAAAATTGCGCCACTGATGGCCATACACAGGCCCCAGATTGCCTTGAGCATCGGCCCATTCATCCCAAATTGAGACGCCGTTGTCCTTGAGATATTTGATGTTGGTGTCACCCTTCAGGAACCAGAGCAGTTCGTGTACGACCGATTTGAAATGCACTTTTTTTGTTGTCAGGAGAGGAAAACCTTGTGCCAGCGGAAAGCGCATCTGATAGCCGAAAACACTTGTTGTGCCGGTGCCTGTGCGATCTTCCTTGCGGTGGCCGAATTCAAGGATATGGGTGAGTAGATCGTGATAGGTTTTCATAAGCACTCCTTTGCTCTGACTGCTGAAGTCATAAACCATTGCCGCCGCTTTGACGAGTTCACCAGTTGTATCCGGCCCCGAAGATTGCGTACGACATTTGGTTGTTGAGTTGTTTGCCGTTTTCGCGGGTATCCCAGCGGCCGTATTCGCCGCGCAGGGTCAGGACCCACGGAAAGAAATCTGCATTGTGAACACTCACACCCAGCGGAAAACTGCCTAATACTTGTGCATCAGAAGTTCCTTGGCTGAGCCAGCTGATGCGCGGGCCGTCGTCCATGCAGGCCATCCAGCTCATCGACCACACGTAGCATCCGGAAAAGCCGAATCGCACGAGTGTGGCACGCGCCGTGCGACCTGCGGCCAGATGCGCCAGAGGTTGACTGTTTGATGTTTTCAGTTGTGTCCAAATGGTGTCTGCAATCATGCGCAGCAAAAAATGCTCAGCCTTGGGCACGGCAAAACTGCGCGCATAGAGAAATGCAAACGCAGGTTGCGGGGTTGATTCCACGCCTCCTCCTGTTGCTTTCGAGACGCCCGCAAGCAGCGAGATTTCGCGTGTGAACGGAACGGACGCAAACTCAGAGGCCGTTGCACGGTTGGGCGTGGGAATAGTCATAACGATCACGCCGAGGGCGGTTGCGAGTCGTTTCGCACATGACTGGATGTCGGAGCGTTTGATTTTCAAGCGAATCATATTTCATCCATCGGATTTACAGTGTGCCGATGTTTTAACGATTGCGGGCTTATTTTCAAGTCTGGTTCGTGATAAAAAGGTGTTCGTGGTTCAGGAGATTATATTTTTCCGGCGCTCACTCAAAGCCAATTCAATTTTGTACCAACAAGTGTTTTTGTTGATGGTTGAGGAGAAAGAAGAATAACCCTTGCCAGACATGCAAACTCATTTATGGGAATTTCGCATCGTATGAGAGCGTCCGGACGTTCGGAAGGAGCTGACGCGGGAAGCCATACGTTTGTTCCCGAATTGCGTTGAATTATCCCCAATCGCCCTGCTTTCGCATTTGCGTTTAGGCTCTCAATCTTAACCCAACCGGAAGACTCTCCAGTGACAATGGCATCGAAATTAAGTGCCTTCAGAAAGCTCGCTTGGATATCGGCTAAGCCTGCGAGTTGAAAAGATCTACTGACGAGTATTTGATTAGAGTTGAGTCCAGATATTCGCGAACTGAGATCACCAGATTCGCTCTCCATAATTGAGAGCAGCAAATCGATTTTCTGTTGCTTTCTGAGTAACTGGAAGATTTCTGAAACTGCATCAGATTTTTTGCGAAGAGATGAAAATAACGTTGCATTTCCTTTGAGTAATTTTTCGAGAAATCCGCTGGAACTCGAAGAAAAAAGTCTGAGGGATCTGAAGCCAACTTCATTTGCCTGCGGAAAAGTAATTGCACCCTGTCGATCCACAAGGATGATCTCCAGATTTCCATTGCTAGGTCGAACTTGCTTAAGAAAATCAGGTGGTTTTTTCGTGCTGTCGCTGATGTCAAGGGAAGTTTTGTTTGAGGTAAATAACTTTATACCTGTTTTGAGGAAAATTGCCTTTGATTCTGCGAGAAATTGGACAATCCCGGGATATTGATTGAGGAGCGATGTTCTCATCGGGAACCGATGACCAGCAATGTGCACTTCAAGAATGGACACTTTGAGTGCCGCTCTGCGGTCAACAAAAAATTGCGCAGCGCTCTGGAAGTCTGTCTTTGATCCAACAAAGTACGATCTGTTCGGGCTAAGCGAGAGCCAGTCATTTCTTTCTTTCAGGTCCGCTTTCTCGGGTGGATAAACACTGGATTTAATAACATCGAACTCAACGAAATGAAGACCAATTCGATCAATTTGGTCATCAGGTGTCGGACTTGGCGTCGGACTTGGTGTCGGACTTGGCGTCGGACTTGGCGTCGGACTTGGCGTCGGACGTGGCGTCGGACGTGGCGTCGGACTTGGCGTCGGACTTGGTGTCTGCGAACCAGGTTCAACTGGAGTGCTGGCGTTTGCGAGATTCGTGGTATTTGTTGTTGACTCCGACTTTACTTCATCGAGATTTGCCAGTTTGTTTTCTTGATGAACAGTACTTTTGGGGACTATGCTTTTATTTTCATTGAAAACAAGATTTTCATTTTCAATCAAGATCTCAATCGGATGTCCTCTGGAAATTTTTCTCAATTCTCTGTTTTTAAAATAAATAATCAAGTCTTCGTCTTCTGTCGAAGCGGTCAAAGTGTCGCTGCGAACCGATAACATGAAAGCATTTGGAGAATTTTTATGCCGTATTGAAAAGTCTTTGTAACGGACAAGAGAATGAGAAATCGGCATAGTTGCTGAACTGAAAAAATCAAAAAAGCCATTTTTTAGAACCGTAAATAAACCACGTTCATCTTGAATATCAATTTTTTTGAAAATAATTGCCCCGGACAATAGTTCGAGTTTCCCTTCATCTACAGAGGCACCAACACTCGATGCAAGCACAATTTCAGTGTTGGATTGAAGCTCGGCAGTCAGGCGGTGATTAATCCCGAGTTCAGCACTTCCATTCCACCCGCTGCGAACAATAGTTCCCGTCGGGAACTGATAATTTGAATCCAATTTTTGCCAGTATGGACTAAAAGGTAAAAGAGCAAAAACGCTTCCCTGAAATTGTTTAACAATTATTGACGATTCTGCGCTTTCATTCTCAGCAGACGGTTGAGTATACCATATGACCGTCGGTGCGGAAATAAACAACCAGATGAGTGCGTTTCTGAGCTCATTCCTCATGGTTTGTGATTTCCGGAAAGATCAGAAATTGGTACGATTTTTGATTCTTCAATGTCCCAAGATGAAGTGAACTCAAGCGAAGCTGAATTGCAAACTTCAATTAGGACAATGGAGAGATCATCTTTCAAAGGATGATTTTGAAAATGATTTTCGATCGTTGAAATTGTCTGTTTTGAAAAACTCTCAAAGCTTGAATCGGATTGCAGCTTGAATTGCTCAAAGATTAAAGATTCGCTGAGTTTCTCATTGTTTTCATTTTTACATTCAAAGAGACCGTCCGTGTGAAGAAAAAACCGGTCACCATTATTGATTTTTAAAGTCGATTCTTTGACTTCAATGTCGCTCTGAACACCGAGTGGAGGACTCATCGATGAGATTGACAACGATGATTCTTGACTGATCGAATAAATAAAATGATTTCCCATTGTGACGATCGACACATGGTCATTCGGTAGATCAAAGAGTAAAAGTGAGAGATCCAGTTTGAATCTCTCGCCAGAAGCAGAACATAGTGTCAAATGAAGGTCTCTGAGTAGTGCTTTGAGTGACAACTTTTCTGTTTCAGATGAATTAGTGAGATTGCGTTCTGTTTCTTTGAAAAATGAGTGTGTGAGTGATGAGATGAAATTTGCCTGCGTTATGTTGCAACTTGAATCTGACAATACAATCAATTCTATGCCGTCAGACAAAGAAAACCTGTTCCACCAGTCGCCCGATTGGCTTTTTCCGTTGATGAAAAAACTTTGAGTTGAGATTCCATTCGAATCGATTTGCGATTTCGCAGGTGGAACAATTTTCTCTTTTGGGAGTGAATTTTCTTCTTTGTTTAGTGATAAAGAATGTTTGATGCCGAGCTTGTGGTCTGAATATAGTCTCTGCAGTTCCATGATTTGTTTATTCAAGAGTCCAAGAAGGATTGGCGATTCAGTTTTTGTAAAAGAACCTAAGGCGCCGTCTTTTATCGCGTCTAGTGCAGTCGAGATGAATTGCATTTCTCGAGATATGATTCGTGCATTTATAGAGCAAAATAAGATTAGTAACAGAACAATCAATGCGACCGCAGGGAGCATTGCTGAAGATTGTTGGAGGTTTGGTAAGATGGAGTGCTCAGTGATGATTTGTGAAATGACATAAATATTGAATTCTTCGTTTAGTGTTGCATTTGAGATGATTTCTCTGCTTTCCGAGATATTCGTTCGCAAAGTCTGTGTTTTATTTTTTGCTTCTATGGCTTCCGCTATCGTTTTCTGAGCATGTCCGCTCTTTAGTTCTGGGTCATGTTCCAGTGATTGATTCAATAAGTGATGTCCATTTTTATTCACAATAAAATTAGAAAATTTTTCTGTTTTTTTGAAAACGGAAAGGAAGTCGGTTGACCAAAAATATATTACAATCCAGCGATTCGTTTTGGTTTGTTGAATTTGTCTTGCCAGAGCGATTGTAGGAATTCCAATTTCAATTGGCGATGTATCAATTTTTGTATTTGTGTTGAGATTTTTTTTGTCGTCTTGCACCAGGGTTAATCCCGTCTTGATGAGATTTTCCCGCTGTTTGTCATTAATTGAAGGTCGTACGTCCGGTGAATCTGTTTTTGAAGATTTGAATAGGTCAGAAGTTGTTGCACCCGATCCTGATAGTGAGATGATCTGAATGGCTGCGACGGAAGGATTGTTTCTAAAAATAGAGTCAAGCAATTGGACGAACTTGTCGGAATCAAGTTGGGCGAACATTTGGCCAGCTAGATCTGCAAGCGCACATGTCGATCTAAGTGTCGTGTCAATGTAACCGGTTAGAAGAAGATTCGAAGAGCTCAGGCTAGACACAGTTCGCCTGGATTCAGCTTCCATTGTCACTGATTTGCTTCTGTGCTGCCATAAAAACACACTTACCAACGAAATGACTGCTGCAATAAAAAACAGCCGGAGACGAATTTTCTTCATAATTGTCTCTGTTTCATTGCCGGGCTGCATGTGTTTTCCTTAAAGTTGGGTTCCGATTCCTGTCGACATTGAGATAATCCTACCTTTTTGCTCGCTGTTTGTGATGAAATGAGGGAATGTGTAGCTGACGCATGCTGAGTATTTGAATCGCCCCGACAAGATTCCTTCAACACTGATTCCAGGTTCAAATCCGAGGATAAATCCTTTATCGGGAACATTCTGTGCTAACGAAAATTTCGCAGCCCCCGGATACAGTGGCGTCAGGTCATAGCCCCGAATGGTGAATCCCGAAAAAAGTCCAATGCGAATTGGAAAGGAGTAGTTAAAGCCTGTGTTCTTCTGGATTATGTACGAGTGCGGTTGGCCGCCGAAAATAGCATAGTCGATTCCTCCTGATATTCCGTTTAATATTGAACCCTGTCCCGAATGCAAGGTTGAAAAATTTCCAAAAAAAGACGTCTGCATATCCATTCGGTAAGCATATTGCACCAGCAATCCCAGCGGCGAGAGAACCTTTCGCTCGCTTTTGCCAAAAGATGTGCTGAATTGCGCGAGGTAACTGGCAACATCGAGCTTGTGGATTGGGGCGGCTGAGCACACTGACACATCTGACAAAGCAATAACCAGCAAGAGAGCATATATTTTCACTTTGCACCGCTGGCTTCAGTAGGAGACGTTTTTGTTGGAGGCGAGCCCGTTTCGCTCGGTAAGCTTTGAATCCTTTTCTGTAGTTCAAGGTTCAGTGGATCGATTTTAAGGGCGTTTTGAAAGAACAAGAGCGCTTGTTTCGGGTTTCCCTCGGCAAGATAAAAGTCACCCATTAGCATGTGAAAACTGCTGATTCCTGACCAGGCATCCTTCATTTTTTTTGATTGCTGGAGCACCTCGTCTGATTTTCTTTCTATAATCAGTGATTGCAGTTCAAGAATCTCTGGAATTCGTGCGGCGATGACCGCTTGCAGTTTTCGCATTTCCTCAAGGTTGGTATTTAATTTTTCCGCAAAATCTCTGCGGCTTTTTTCAGTGAGATAATCGGCGGTAATGGGCTGAAGACGTGTTGCGATTGAGACATTGCCACCCGGAATCAGAACCATCGCAATTTGTTTTGCGAGGAACCCCTGCTTTTCTATTTCGAGAACCGCGGTTCCGGATGGAGGAAGTCTTTTCCCACTCATGGGAGTTTTTCCAAGAAGCGAACGTCCTGGTCCCGAAGAGTTCAGAAGCCAGACGTCGGCTTCCGTTGGAACGGATTGAATGGAGATTTGATGCGTGCACGCGGAAAGTTGTGCCGATAAGGAAATCATTATGGGTAGATATCGAATATATTTTCGCTTCCGGCTCGGGTGTAAGACCGACCTAAAGATAATCCAAAGTAGAACCGACAATCTGATCAGAAAGATAGGAGATTTCCGGAGTTTGGAGAATTGTAAAAAGTTTCTGGGATGCATGGGGGATTGAGTGATTAATAAACCTTGCAAGCCCTGCTTTGAGCGTGGGCCCTCAAAACATTCAGTTTTGAATTGGGTTTTGTTCAACCTTGCAAGAATATTCATGAATCGATTTCTCCATGTGCCTTTGTGCGCAAGATTTCTCCTTTTCCGTTGCGCCAACTCGATTTTACCTGGAGTTTCGTTTTTCAAACGCTGCAAAACTGACATAAAACTGTTGTTTTTGACGTTTATTGCTGTGCTTGGAAATTTTGCAGTCGGCTGCTCTAACTTGGTACAGACCGAGGGTTTTTCTGAAGCACCAGTGTTGTTTTCGGGTGTCTCAAGCGTTCAGCCTCGTCCCGACGGGACTTGGTTGGTGGAGTGGGAAGATTATCCGAGTTTGCTCGTAT
>JBEDKY010000336.1:0-6407 GCA_041171905.1 Pseudomonadota bacterium | reverse complement strand
GTGATTCCGTGCCATCCGTCCAGCGAGACTTCAGTTTGACGCGAATAGACTGCGGCCCTTCGATGATGACACGTTCATCCGAGATGGCTGGGCGTGCCATATAACGCACGAGTTTTTCGAGCCGTTCGCGTTCATGAGACTTAATTTAGAATCTGTGCGCAAGAGATGAAGGAGTCAGGTCTGACGAGAATGGATTGGTGCGAATAGGGTGAGTTTTCCACCCAAGGCTTGCTTTCCGAGCGGGACGAACTCAAACGCAGAACTCTGACATGGTCTGGCACATCGATTTGCCTTTCGAAATCATCAAAAACAATCAGCGTGTGATTTGTATAATCAAGTTTCGAATACAGTCGGGTAGAAGTCGCACCTTCATTGATTTTGAAATCATGCACGCGTTCACCAGCAAGCGTTTCTTCTCCGTAACGAACACCCATGCCGGTAATATATCCCGAACGCCTCTCGACAATCTTCACATAGTCTTCCGCATGGGTTCCTGTGTGAGAATACTTCGTCGAGCGCACGAGTTCTCCTGAGGAAGCAACAACATTTGTTGCCACAGTCTTGCGTTCATTTTCATAGGTCGCGAGAATTTCTTTGTCGGATTGCGATTTAATCACCGCGCTGAGCTTCCAAATCAAGTTGAACGCATCGGCAAGCCCTGTATTTAAGCCCATTCCTCCGTTGACGGAATGAACGTGACACGCATCTCCGGCCAAGAAGACTCGTTCGTGTGCAGAAAAATGTTCCGCAACACCTTCGCTGACAGAAAATTGTGAGAACCAGTCAATCTCTTTAAATGACAGTCGATTCGGCTGAATCGCTCTGTTGATTTTTTCAATCACTTCTTCTTGAGAAAAATCATGTCGGTCCATTCGAATATAGAATCTGTCCAAGTTCCCCTCGCGAGGAATCCACGCAACATCCGAAGTTTCGTTTTGGAACACGATAATCTCGGGAACCTTCGGGAAGTCAGTAGAAATAACTCCGTCGATGACGGCCCAGATGATTTCAGGTTTATCGACGTTAAATTGAATTCCCATTTTTTTTCGAATGGTGGAATGAGCTCCGTCCGCTGCAATCACAAATTTTGAATGGATGATGTCTCCAGACGAGAGTGTCGTTTCGCAACCATCCTGAAAAACGTTTAAATCTTCAATTCGTGTTTTTCGGTTCACATTTAAACCAGCTTCTTCGTTTTTTTTAATCAGAAGGCGCTCAACGTGACTTTGTCCGATCATCAAAAAGTGTTTGTGAAAACATCCTTTGAGTTCTGTCCACCAGGAAGATCGACGCACTAAAAACTCTCCGTTTTTCCAAACAGAGCTCGTGTTGCAGACCTTGCCGAGAGGATAGATATCCTCGAATAAGTTGACGATTTCAAAGTACTGCAACGTGCGTGCATTCAGTGCGTCGGCTCTCCCCTTTGGGACTGGTCCATCGGATTGATCGGCGATGAAAACGTTCAAGCCACAAATTTTAGCAAGGTAGCCGCACATGAGCCCAACCGGCCCTGCGCCCACAATCATGATATCGACGTTTTGAGTTTTCATCGGAACACTGTGAGATCTGGATTTTGGTATGGAGGATTGCCAAGAACATGAATACGCTGAAGATGACGCGACGCTCGAGACGTGAATTTTTCTCGCCCGTGTAAGAGTGAAAAGTTGTCTGTGATGACAATATCACCACGCATCCACTGGTGAGCGTAGCAGTTTTCTGCGGCATAAAGTGCTGAACGAAGACTATCGTGTAGCAACTTTGTTTCAGCTTCATTTAAACCTTCGATTCTTATGTCGGGCGGATTAATGAAGTCTTCCTCAGATTGAAGTGCAGGTTCATTGTAACGAATCACAGTGCGATTCTTGTAAGGATGACGCGCCACAACAGGTGCAGAGACTCTGCTATGGTAGAATTCCATTTTTCTTTCGTATGTTCCCGTTGCTCGCGACCATAGTTCGCTGAATTCCTCAGGTGCACTGGCGAGAGCTTGAACTGTATTTGAGAAGATGGTTCGGCCGCCTTGATGGTCCAGCGGAGCCTTCAGGCAGTGAAAGAACTGATATTCGGGTACTTCAGAGCGATACATTCCATCCCAGTGCAGCGGGACTGAACTGCTGGCAAAAATGTGGTCGGTTGGATTTTCTTGTTCAACCAGATTGAGCACCTTGCCAAAGGGCCAAATGCTGATTTTGCCAAAACGCTCGCAATAGGCCGTGAATGCGTCGGAGTCGTCGAATGTTTTGAAGCCGCGGATCACGACAATGAGATGTTCGCCGACGAGTTGAAGGAGCTCGCTGGGTTCTAGAGTCTGAACGTCTTGGGAGTTTGCAAGGGGTTCGATGAGCAACCCGAATGAGGAGATTTTCTTTGTTTTGAATTTCATTGGACCTTCCTCAAAGTGTCGGTTTCTAAATTGTCAGTTGAATTTGAGTGGACAACAAAATGACTGGGTTTTCCGTTTTTGGAGAACACGATTTGACCTCCCAGTGCCTCGGCCTCATGTCGTTTCATGAGTTTGAATGATTCACCGTGTTGAACTGCGACTCCATGCCATGGGGTCATCCACGCATCTTTTCCAATCAGCTGGATTCCGAGCTTTTTTGCACCACACATTTGCGGATGGATCGATAGCCTCACGAGCTCTGGGAAATGATCTTCAATGAGAGCGCTCCAGGCGTTGCTTCTGCGAATGACTTCGAGCGCCTTTTCTTTGGATTCCTTTTGGATTGCAGAGCGGGATTTGCTCTGTCCAGGAAAGGTCGAGTCTTCGGCCAGAAAGCGGGTAATCCCCAGATGCATATTTTTCAGTTCAGAAAGACCCTGGGAATTGGTCTGAGAGTTCGATGATTGAATCTTTTGTTTCAGTTCTGCAGGCGAAATTCCGTAATTTGCCATGAGGTTTTCCCGCATTGAAGTAAAGTTTCGATTGGGCCACAGGCAGTCGAGATTGAACAATTCAAGATCGGTTGCTCCGATGCGTTGAATCAAGTTTGCAAGTTCATTCTGATATAAAGTCACATCTTCTTCCTGCATGCCAACCACATCGCTGAACACACGACCATCCGAGCAGACGAGGATCTTTGCCCCCGTGGGATAGATGTCCGAGATTCCGTTGCAGAGTTGTTGGAGAAACCCGAGCGCAAGCTCTTCGCCCAAGTCGGGAGCTGGGCTCAGAACTTTTGCGAGATTTGGTGACTTGCCCGGAAAAGCAGGCAGTGCGAATCGGACGGGCTTTGATGATTCAATTGCTTTGATTATTTTGTTGAGATGCGGAGCGTGGCAGTCCGGACAGCTTAATGAACATTGTTTCTGTTTTGGATTAGTTCTTCGAAATTGCATAACGTAAGTGAGGATTCTTTGCGCAAGAATCAGTGTTGCGCGCGTGGGAGCATGGGCTGTTGCGGAGGCTTGAGACTGGTGAACCAGGAAGTGGTTATAGATATGGGATACATCGGGGATGTTGTTCCTTGCCGTTTGCATATTCTACCTCATATCTTGAGCCGCCGAGAACACCGTTGTTTCATGACAAGATATCGGTAGATGATTTCAATAATTGACGAAAACAGATAGTAGCTATAATTATCATAGTCTATGACAATGATGCCCTCTTTTTCAGATTTGACTTATTTTCTCGAGGTCGTTGCAACCGGAAACATTTCCAGAGCAGCAGATCGTTTGGGGATCACTCAACCCAGCTTGAGCGCTGCGATGAAAAGGCTCGAGGATTCTCTCGGGGTGCTTCTTTTTACGAGGAGTCGCACGGGTGTGCATTTGACCAAAGCCGGAAAAGATCTCTCTTTGAGGGCACGGGTTCTTTTGGAAGATTGGAACAGAATTCGCGGAGAGGTCAGTAAAAAAGAAAATACCTTGAGCGGTGAGTATGTTATTGGGTGTCATCCGGCAGTGGCCATGTACTCGCTTGGTCTTTTTCTTCCGAAGCTGGTTCAGAATTTTCCTGAGCTCGAATTCAAACTGATCCACGACTTGTCGAGAAAGATCACCGAGCGGGTTATCAGTCATGAAATTGATTTTGGAATTGCAGTCAATCCAGTGAAGCATCCGGATATTGTGATTAATGAATTGTGCACAGACGAAGTTACGTTTTGGACAGCCAATCCTCCCTCCAAGACTCAGTCTCTGGATTCTCGAAGTGGTGTTGTTGTTTGCGATCCTGAATTGAGCCAAACACAAGTGCTACTGGGGCAACTCCGGAAGAATGATGTTGGTTTTCGCAGGCAGATTCAATCTGCAAGCTTGGAAGTTGTTGCCGACCTGACTGCAGCAGGAGTAGGTGTCGGCATTCTGCCTGCACGGGTAGCCGGCCGATTGGGATCACAGCGACTCAAACGGTTGAACGAAAAAGCCCCCAAGGTGTCAGACAGAATTTGTTTGGTGTATCGCTTCGATACCCAGCGGACTGCAGCAAGCAAGCATATTATTCAGTCAATCAAGAATGCGATGAAGTGAGCAGCCATCTTTTGGGTCATTTTCCAAGAAATGGGACGCGGTGAGCGCAGCTATTCTTAAGGAAAAGGAAACCTACCAGATCAAGCTGAAGTCCCAGCGCACGGGAGCGACGATCATCCAAAAGACAATCGCGTTTTCGGGAGAGGCGCCGTGGAAAATCGTTCTTACCGCAAACTGTGCGAAATAAGATTTCCGCCGAAGTGTGATTTTGCCCATGTGAGAACGTCTTCGGCGATCTTGATGGCTGCATCCAGATCAGACCGTTCCAAAATCAGGTCACTTTCTTCATATCTGCGAGTGGTTGCAAATTAAGTGTAAGAAGTGATTCCGTTCGATCCGTCCAGCGAGACTTCAGTTTGACGCGAATAGATTGCGGCCCTTCGTTGATGACCCGTTCATCCGAGATGGCAGGGCGTGCCATGGTACGCAACAGGTTGACCTGCGTTCGGGCCAAAGGCAATGCGGTGTGTGACGCTTGCCGCCTGCGCTGGGAGATGAATATCTTCAAAAGAATTCTGACTGGAATCGCTGAAGATGCAAATTTACCGAGACCCGAAGGGCTGTTGACCTTCGCAACCATGACTGAGGCTCATGCCGACACCCACAGACATCCGAATCGTTAGTATGAATATAACATCACATAAATACACGATAAAGTAATTTTTACATCGAAGTTGCAGATTTTGCGGAAATTAATACAATTCAAATGTAGATTTTTCTATGTCAAATAATAAAGGCTTTTTATGTCTAAAGTTCGTCCCAGAATCTTGGAGGCTCCGCAAAAAACCTTTCTCCTACTCGGCCCTCGGGGAACGGGCAAAACCACATGGTTGAAGACAAAACTGACTCCCAAAGTTTTCATCAATCTCCTCCATTCGGAGCAATATTATCGGTATCAAGCCGATCCAAATTTGATTCGCCGAGATCTTGCTGAACTTCAATCCGGCGATTGGGTTGTCATAGATGAAGCTCAACGAGTTCCCGAATTGCTCAACGAGATACACAGTCTTTATGAGAGTCAGGGAATTCATTTTGCCATTACGGGCTCAAGCGCACGAAAACTAAAGCGTTCACAAGCCAATTTGCTTGCTGGTCGCGCTATTCGCTGTGACTTTTTTCCTTTTGTTTTCGGAGAAATCGATGATTCAAACTTAATTAGCCGATGTATCGACTTCGGAAGTCTTCCTCCTGTCGTTTCTGATCCTGACCATGCACCGGAAACACTCAGTGCCTATGTTGAGACATACTTGAAAGAGGAAATTGCCGCAGAAGCAATGACGCGCCAATTGGAGCCATTCGTTCGGTTTTTAAAAGTCGCGGCGCAGCATCATGGTCAGCATTTGAACGTTGAATCGGTCGCTCGTGAGTGCTCAGTCAAACGGCGGACCGTCGACAATTATTTTGCGATTCTGGAAGACACATTGCTTGGCTATCGATTGCCAGCACTCCAGCTGAATTGGCGGACAAAAGAGACTGTGCACCCCAAATTCTATTTTTTTGATGCGGGAGTTGCTCGCGCTGCGGCAGGGTGGATTCGCGAAGACTTGCCCGACAGTTGGCGTGGATTCTCATTTGAAACTCTGGTTCTTAATGAAATTAAAGCTTTTAATTCATATGAAAAAAAAGACCGGCAGCTCTTTCATTACGATGTTGTTGGCAGTCTGGATATCGACATTGTCGTTGAAAAAAGAAAAAAAATTCTTCAGACGCCGCCATCCTATATTGCAATTGAGGTCAAATTTTCAAAAAAGTGGGAGCGTTCGTGGAGCCAACCCCTGTTGGCGATCAACTCAGATAAAAAAAGCCACGTTGATGCAATCTTTGGAGTTTACCTTGGTGAAAATGTCATCAACGAAGGTGCGCTGACTGTTTTGCCATTTTGGGAATTCAGTCGGAGGTTGTGGTCCGGAGAGATTTTTTGAGGAATGAAAATCTTGTTC
>JBEDKY010000335.1:0-2707 GCA_041171905.1 Pseudomonadota bacterium | reverse complement strand
GACATATTGCGGACATTGCCAGCAAAGTCCCAAATGACTTCGCCTTTGCTGATAGTGTGGGTGCGTTATTGTTCTGTTCCAGCGGCCGGCGTTGCTCCGAGCGTATTCCCCGCCGCACCTGAATTTACGGTTCCGAAGTAAAGATTATCGCCCGTTGAGTTGACCAAAGCACTACAAGGCAAACAGTCTGAGTGCCCTCGCGCCATCACCCCACCGCCCACTTCGTTTCCACTCCAGTTGCCGTTGCGCGGCTCTAGATGAGCAATTGCTGAAGTGGCGGAACAGACTTCTGGGTGAGTTCAAGTATCTGCTTCTCGACGCGATCTACTACAAAATGCAGGTGGCATCGTCCGAGACTTCGCGTGTCTGTTCGCCATCGGAATCTCATCAACCAACGTCCGCCAATTCCTCGGCACAGAACTCGAACTCAACGACTGACCAATTCTTCAGTTTATGACAATACAACTCAAGGTCAGCCGCAGTCATGGGTGATAGCGCCGGAGCCGCGCGATTTGGCTTCAAGATCAGAACTGGAAAATGGAAACCTTTCAGGACACTCGAAAGCTCCTTGTCTTCCGAATCCCGCTCAATGGCCTACAGCTCCTCCAAAAGACATCCAAAAACTTTGGTTTGTTTGAATCTGTGTTGATAAATTTAAGAACCAAAGGAAAGACCCTCTGCTATGGCGAATCCTCAAAAATAGAGGGATTGAGAAATTGGCGTTTCCAAAAGTAGGCGCGCTCAGTTTCCGTCAGATTTGCCTCGTCACAAACCATTGTCCAGTGTTTGTTTATCGTTTTTACTTGATGATCGATGATCTGCTTGGCATGATCGGTCGAGAGTAAAAAAAAGCGTGCCGCTTGAATGCAGACATCAAGCCGGCTCATGCGTTTGTTTTGGGTGATAATCATTGCTTGTGAGGAAGCGTTTCCGGAGCGGTTCTGTGGGCAAATATCGTAAGCAGGAGTGAGCGTCAGCGCATGACCGTCCCAGAACGCAGCATGATTGCGCGCGTGGTCGTCGGTATTTCCGCACAGAATGTTAAAGACGATGCGCGCAAAGAGCTCCTTGAGAGTTTCGATGGGATTCGTGAAACGATGTCTTACGATTTCTGCAATGTCTTCGTAGCTTGCATAGCGGGCCATCATTTCATCGAGCTCCAACAACGTCAGCGCCGATACCATTGCTTTGCGCGTCCAACCTTCGTCTGTTTTTTTGCGGTCGAAACGTTCAACCAGGAGAACGTCTTTGTGGGCCGCTTTTACAAGTTTCACAGACGCAACATCGAGACCGGCAATCTTAGCAAGACGCATCGCAACAAACTCTGCTTTTACGATGTTATAAACGTCAGTGCTCGAAGAGAATTTGGCAATAAGTTTTCCATTCTCGCTTTCAATAAAAGCCTTAGGCCGAGCTCCTCCAAGGGAACTGCCGTGGTACAATGCCTGATCAAGCTCGGGCGAGAGAAGAACGCCGGCCTCAACTTTTTCTGCCGACTGCATCAACTCATCGAGTGTTGCTGTTTTTGGACCACGAGGCACATAATTGTTTGGTGAAAGTTGAAAATCTAAAGCACCAATGCGGTCAGAACCGGATTCAAGCAGATAGGTCAACTCATCGAGTTGTGAATTTTCGGCGTCTCTTCCTTTGAGACCAAGTTTCTTGTTGATGATAACTCGACGACCCCAAGCATCAGGCGAAGCGTCGCGAATGCAGCTTGGCATGGACATGTTTGGGAGCAATGGCTGAGTTCCAGATTTGAGCGGAAGTTCCGGATCGTAGATCGCAATCGCGTTCGGACGATTGAGATAGCTTTTTCCATAGTTGAAGAATAGTTGGTCTTCAAATTTCGTGAGAAGACCGCCAACAACGGGCTTAACTTCGTTGGGAAGCCAGATCCAGACATAGGCTTCATTGGATTGATTTTTAGAAGTCATCTTTAGTTTCTTTCAATGACTTGCGCACAGCTTTGGGCAACAAGGTGAGCTTACTTTCGTATGAAGAAAGTGTTGTCTGAAGCCTGTTTTTATCGTCTTCAAACAGCGGTATGCCAACAATAGATGCTACTTCAAACACTGAACCTATGGAGCACGTCAGTTCTCCTTTTTCGATGCGCTGTAAAAGCGAACGAGAGATGCCGGCGCGCTCTGCGAGCATTTGTTCTGTCAATCTTTGTTCGATGCGTTTCGTACGAATGAGTTTTCCGAGCAGCAAAGCGGCATCTCGGCAGTAACGCGAATGTGTTTTGGTAAGAGGCTTGGACATATTGGCACCCTTGATTCATAAAAAAGACATTTAATGTCCTTGTGAATCATATATGATTCATTTAAACCTGTTTTAGGGGTCGCCGTCAAGCTAGTGCCACACGTATAAAATCAGTTCCGCGTGAACGCTTGCGATGAAGCATCCAGATTTGTGGGCATCAAAACAGCGGAACACGGTTCACTCAAGTCTCACTCGATGCTCAGAGAGGAGGACGCAACGGAACACGATGTTGTTGGACGAGTTGTTCCAGTTGCCGCCCCGAAGCGCGGTGCCGGCGATTTCGCGCGAGAACTTGATACCCATGATGGTGAAGTCGGTATCCTGCCGAATTTCCACCAATGAGATCCACCCAATTTCCTCGATAGAGATCCACTAAATTTCCATGATGGAGATCCACCTGATTTCCATCATTGAGATCCACCCCAAAAGAGTCCTGAGCGCT